>NZ_DBFCCJ010000083.1:0-45787 GCF_048380235.1 Ventrimonas sp.
TTTTAAACCGTTCTACTGTTGTTTGGTTTGTTTTTGTTCTGAAATCTCATTTCAAAGATGTCCAACCAGGACTCTTTTTATTAGAATTTTCAGGGTTTTAAACACTGTTCAATCTTTCATTTTCAAGGTTCATGTTGTTGCTGTTCTCAGCGGCAACGTCCGATATTTTATCACGTTGTTTTCGCTTTGTCAACAACTTTTTTCATCTTTTTTCAAGATGAAGCGCAGAAGGAGGGATTTGAACCCTCGCGCCGCTATTAACGACCTGCACCCTTTCCAGGGGTGTCCCTTCAGCCTCTTGGGTACTTCTGCAAAGTCCCGATGCCTGAACATCAGTAAATATTATATTGTCATCGGCAAGCCTTTTGCTTGTCCAACGGAGAGAGTGGGATTCGAACCCACGCGCCCTTGCGGACAAACGGTTTTCAAGACCGCCTCGTTATGACCACTTCGATATCTCTCCTCAAACGTGCTTTGCTATTTTATCAAAGCTTTTTGTTTTTGTCAAGAACTTTTTTGAAGTTTTTTCATCGTATGTTTTGAAGCTTTTCGTTCGTCACACGCGACATTGATGAATTTTAGCACAGTTCATTTCCGATGTCAACCCTATTTTTTACATTTTTTATTTTTTTTCATTCCTGCCACAACAAGCAAATGGCAGCGCATCGCTAAGAATGGTCCGCAGACTTGAAAACCACAGTTATCCCGGCGATGGCTGCCGCTTACTTTCATCCAGATCAGCGGTTATCCACTTTTTCCGGATATATATCGTGCTGTGACAGTCTCTGCCATGCAACTGCTTCCCAACGTGTTCCAGGTTTTCCATAATTACAATACGGATCAATGGAAATGCCTCCGCGCGGAGTGAATTTGCCCCAGACCTCGATATATTTCGGATCCATCAGACGGATCAGATCTTTCATGATAACATTCATACAATCCTCGTGGAAATCACCATGATTTCTGAAACTGAACAGATAGAGTTTCAGGGACTTACTCTCCACCATTCTCTCCCCCGGAACATATGATATTGTGATTGTTGCAAAATCCGGCTGTCCGGTGATCGGACAAAGACTCGTAAACTCCGGACAATTGAATTTTACAAAATAATCATTTTCCGGATGCTTATTTAAAAATGTTTCCAGAATCTCCGGAGCATACTGATCCGGATACTTCACATTCTGATTTCCCAACAGGCTGATGCCCTCTTTTTCAAGCTCTGCTTCTCTGCTCATTATCTTTTTCCTCCATATCTGATCCTATTTACCGGATCTTCCACTCCATTCAGCCGAAACGCTTCCATACGGTCCACGCAGGTTCCGCAAACTCCGCATGGCACACTTCCGCCTTCATAGCAGCTCCAGGTCATCTCATAAGGAACATTCAGTTCGAGACCTTTCCTGACAACCTGTGCCTTTGTCCAACTGACAAACGGTGCCTCGATCCGGAGCTGTTTCCCACTTCCTTCATAAATTGCCTGATTCATCGCCTCGTGAAAAGCACGGCTGCAATCCGGATATGCATTTCCTGCTGAATCATCCGCATGGGCACCGTAGTAGATCACACTGCATCCTTTTGAGAGTGCAATACTCGCTGCTGATGAGAGAAAAAGGCCATTTCGGAACGGAACATAAGTCGATACCGGTATTCCATTTGTTTTCTCCAGCTGTTTGGCATAGCTTTCATGTGGGATCTCGCTGTCTGAATGTTTCAGGAGCGAACAATTGCTGTACTGGAAAATAGGAGCAAGATCCAGATACAAATGCTCAACCCCATAGTACTCTGCCACCTTTCTGGATGCCTCCATCTCCTTCTGGTGTTTCTGTCCGTAAGAAATTGACAGCGCGATCACCTGATCTTTCCCGTATTTTTCAACTGCCATTCCGAGACAGGTCGTAGAATCCACACCACCGCTCGATAACACCATGGCTTTTTTTATCTCTTTATTTTTTTCCATTGCTCAATTCCTTCTTCTTTTGTTTTCTGTACTTCATCTGCCTGCATGAAGCTGCTGAAACAGATTCATCTGCAGCATTGGATCCGTCTTGAATTGGCCGCGAAGTGTCGTTGTTGTCGTGACCGCGTTTGTCTTCCTGATCCCGCGAGCCGTCATACAGCTGTGGCAGCCCTCAATCATCACCGCCACATCGTGAGAATCTGTCACCAGCTCCATGATCTCTGCAATATCACTTCCAATCCGTTCCTGAAGCTGGAGACGTTTTCCAACCATATCCGCAATCCTCGCAATTTTACTCAGGCCAAGAACATTTCCCCTTGGAATATAAGCAACGCTGACTTTCATGTCATACATCAACGCAAGATGATGTTCGCAATAACTGAAAATCTCAATATTTTTCACAAGCACCATATCCTGCGAATTCTCTGTACTGTCCTGAGCAAAATTTTTCCGGAACATATCGGCAATCTCCTGATTGGAATAGCCCATTCCTTCAAAAACTTCCTCATACATTTTTGCGACTCGCTCCGGTGTCTCTTTAAGTCCCTCTCGATCCGGATCATCACCAAGGGCCTGGAGGATTCCCCGAATATGCAGCCTGATGGCCTCTGTATCGATCTTTCTCAGATTATTCTGCGCGGTTTTGCACACAGCCCCCGTCTGTTCCTGTCTCATTTTCTCATCCTTCATCTCGTTATCCGCTTCCTGTTCCTTCTATACTCCGCGCTTTTGCGGGTCCCAGATGATCTTGTGCAGCTGAAGCTGAAGCTTCACATCATTGAGTTTTTTCTCTATCAGAAAATCTACCATTTCCACCGGCTCAATTTTACCAAATACCGGGCTGAGATAGACTGCGGTCCGCTCCCGCAGACGATATTCCTCCATGATTTCAACAGCCCGTTCCATATCCGACCTGCTGCTGACCACAAATTTTACAGTATCTTCATTCGATAATTTTTCCATATTAGCCAGAAGCATCGCATGCTCCATCCCGCTCTCCGGCATCTTGTAATCCATCGTAAATGACGGCCTTCTTTCAAGATTGCAGTAAGGTGTGAGATCAATGCTTCCGTTTGTCTCAATCTCAACGCGCCGCTGCGGATCCTGCAAAATCGCGCAGATCAGCTGTGTCATTCCCTCACGCAGAAGTGGTTCCCCGCCGGTCAGCGTTATATTTCTAATCCCGCTCTCTTCAATATAAGAAATGATCTCGTCTGCGGTCATCTCCGTGCTCTCGCAATCTGACTCATTTGCCCAATACGTATCACAGTAGCTGCAGTGAAGATTACACCCTTTCATTCGGATAAATACCGCAAGTTCCCCTGCACGCCGGCCTTCTCCATTGATACTGACAAATTTTTCCACAACCTGATAAACAGGAGCGCTCTTCTGATTTTCCATCGTTGCTATTTCCTTTTCCGTATTTTCTCACCTTCACGTTGTCTGAGCCTGTATTTTTACTGATCCCTGCGATAGACGGCGCAGTTATTCGGAGTCTCGTAAACCGTTGCACAGGATACCGGATATCCGGATCCGCACATCCTGTCAAAGAAATACCTGGAAAAATTCTCCGCAGTCGGCCGGAAGTCTACTTTCGTCAGCCGAAAGCCTTCTTCCAGAAGTGCCTCAATCGTCTTTTCCCTGAGTGTCCCGCTTTCATAAATCAGCGTGTGATCAAACTCATCCGCCAGCTTTTTCAGATCCCGCTTAAGATCTCCAAAATCAACGAGCATTCCTCTCATCTGGCCTTGCATTTCCAAATATTCCGCCTGAATTTCTATCTCCACATGCCATCTGTGACCGTGGATATTGGCGCATTTTCCCTGATATCCCGAAAGAAAATGTGCCGAATCAAAATCTGCAACCGTTTTTAACTGGTACATATCTGATTTTCCTCTCTGAACTTGTATTTTTTATTTGGGTAATAAAACCAGAAAAAGATTTATAGATAAACTTGAATTGCTTTATAAAACAAAAAAGGCAGACCCATGCCAGAGTCTGCCCTTGTTTCTTAAAATGGTCCTGCAATCTTTAGCCCTGGTTTTGTTTATAGACAGGATGGTACAAACGAACTGTCTGTTTTGTTATTATATGCAGTTTCATGGAAAATGTCAATCACTTTTTAAATATACCAGAGTTCCTGTCTGGTTGTAGAGATTGCGTCAGCTCCTGCTGCAAACAGCTCCAGAACCTCTTTCTTCTCCGAGATCAGTCCTCCTGCGATCAGAGGGATATCGGTGATGCCACGAAGGTTCTTTATGATTTTTGGTATCACACCCGGCATGATCTCGATCATGTCCGGCCGAAAAGTATCCAGCATCTTCTGGGTATTGGCTACTGCCATAGAGTCAATGATAAAAGCGCGAAGAATCCCGAACATTTTCAGTTCCTGGGCCCTGCGCACCAGCATTGGCTTGGTGCTGATAATACCGTCTGCCCCGGTCTGCTCCTTTATAAAGTCAATTGCCACTTCCTTGGATCCGAGTCCCTGGACCAGATCCGCATGTACCATGGCACATTTTCCGTGTGCCTTCAGCGCTGCGACAATGTCCTTGATATTACAGATATTTCCATACAGAATAAACACCACCTGGCATTCCGTATCCAGGCATCTTTTCAGACCGGCATCATCTTTAATCGCTGCGATCACCGGTGACATTTCCAACAAATCAATCGCTTTTATCATTTTTTACTGTCAATCCATCCTTTACATACACCCGGGTAATTGCTGATCACGCCTTCTACGCCCCACTCATACATCTGCTCCAGGGCGCCCATATCGTTGATCGTCCAGACATTTAACGGGATTCCGTGTTCCTTACAGCTCTTTACCATCTCTTCCGTCAAAGCCTTCACGCCCGGATGATAGTACTGAAAATCAAACTTTTCACAATAGTAGCCGGGATTTCCCAGGTCATCATACTCCACCAGCGCGCCGCATGGAATCTCGGGTGCCAGTTTGCGAAGCAGGGTAATGGAGGAATGCAGGAAGGATGAGAATACAATTCTCTTTTCCAGACTGTATTTCTTCACCAGTGCCAGGGTTTTCTCTTCCAGTTCTTCATAGTAGTACACACCGGATTTGATTTCAATATTGGTCACCATGTCCGTATCCTTCACCCACCTGCAGTATTCTTCCAGAGTCGGGATCGGTTCAAAACCATACTTCCCGTTCCATACTGCTGCCGCGTTCAGATTCTTCAACTCCTCAAGGGTAAAATCTCTCACCCAGCCGGTTCCGTCCGTTGTCCGGTCCACCCGCTCATCATGGATGATCACGACCTCACCGTCCTTTGTGAGCTGCACATCCAGCTCAATGCCGTAGCAGCCGGTCTTTTCTGCCTCTTTGAAGGCCAGCATGGTATTTTCCGGATATCTTCCACTGTAACCTCTATGTGCATATACTTTCATCTTCCTGTCCTCCTGTCATCATCTTGTATCATAACACAGCCCCGCCCGCATGTCTATACGGGCAGGGCCATCACAACCGCATACACTGCGATATCTGTATTTTCTTTATAGGTTCTTTATATTTCCCTTATGCTTTCTCTACGTTCTTAGTCGCAATGACCGGCACTCCGGTTCCCGCGCAGTTTTCGATCACAACATCTCCGATATGGACCGGAGCAGGAACAGAAACTGTACTGATTTCTTTCATGCACGCAAAAATCTTATCTTTCGGAATGTCATTCTTTGTCTTTACAGAAACCATAGCAATCTCGCCATTCTTTACATGAACCGAGGAGGTCACCACACGGGTCGGATTGGTAACTTCCTTCTTTGCATAGATTTCACCACGCTTACAGGTATTTCCGGCTACCGTGATCTGCTCACCTTCCATCGTCACAGTCAGAGGGCATCCCAGCGGACATCCGATACAGATCAGTTCTCTCTTCTCCATCTTATTCCACCTCCGTACAAATCACGATTTCTTTTAAGTCTGGATACTTCTGCAGATCTTCTTTCTTTAAGATCACCTGCTCCATCTCCCCCGGCGCCAGAACCTTTTTCTTCCTTGCCTGTACGCGTACTCCATCCAGATATACACTGATACTGCGGTCGCGGTATACGTCTGCCACACGGAAACGCACAACGACCTGGTCTCTCATATTGTTGACGTCAATGGTCTGCGGAACGGTATAGCGCACACCGTTTTCTGCCTTCAAAGTCACTGTATGAGACTCTGCCTTTGCTTCTGTCTCTCCGTTCTGTGATCTCACATAAGCTGCCGCATTGGTTCCTGCAAGAGTGGCCTCCTCAGATACGTAATCAACCAGATCGTGCACATGCAGTACGTTTCCGCAGGCAAATACTCCCTCCACACTGGTCTCTAACTGGTCATTGACGTTCGGTCCGGAGGTCACACGGTTCATCTCCACACCTGCCTCTTTAGTCAGTTCATTCTCCGGAATCAGACCTACGGACAACAGCAGTGTATCACAGCTGTAATGCTCCTCCGTTCCCGGAATCGGTTTTCTGTCCGGTCCCACTTCAGCCAGGGTAATGCCGGTCACACGTTCCTTGCCCTGAATATCCACCACCGTATGACTCAGCTTTAACGGAATGCCGTAGTCATCCAGACACTGGACGATGTTTCTCTTTAAACCGCCGGAATACGGCATCAGCTCTGCCACAACCTTAACTTTAGCCCCCTCTAAGGTCATACGCCGGGCCATGATCAGGCCGATATCACCGGAGCCAAGGATCACAACCTCCTTGCCGACGCTGTAGCCCTCAATATTCATCAGACGCTGCGCGGTTCCTGCGGAATAAATGCCTGCAGGACGATATCCGGGAATGTTTAAGGCGCCTCTCGGACGCTCCCGGCAGCCCATAGCCAGGATCACCGCACCTGCCTCGATGGTCTCCATGCCGTGATCACGGCTGATGACCGTTACTTCTCGCTTCTCGTTGATATCAATGACCATGGTATTTAAACGGTATGGGATTTTCGCCTCCTCTGCCATGGCAATATAACGCGCTGCATACTCCGGTCCGGTCAGCTCTTCCTTAAAAGTGTGAAGGCCAAAACCATTATGGATGCACTGATTTAAAATTCCGCCAAGGCTGCTGTCACGCTCAAGAATAAGAATATCCTGAATACCGGCTTTTCTTGCTGCCACTGCCGCTGCCAGGCCTGCCGGTCCGCCTCCGATGATTACAATGTCATGTTTCATGATTGCTCCCCCCTTATTTATGACCCTTCAGCATTTCAGATCCCGGTGCATTCTTGCAGACCTCTTCCATGCTGATTCCAAGTTCTCTTGAAAGAATTTCCATGGTTCGCGGTGTGCAGAAGCCAGCCTGACAGCGTCCCATGCCCTGACGCACGCGGCGCTTGATGCCATCTAAGGACTTTGCGCCCAGGGTTCTGTTGATGGCGTCCACAATCTCGCCCTCACTGACGTTCTCACAGCGGCAGATGATCGTGCCGTAAGACGGATTCCTGCGGATCAGCTCTGCCCGTTCCTCCTTACTTAAAAGCTCCGTGCGTACGATGCCTTTTCTTCTGCCGTTCCAGTCTTCCTTCTTTGCCGCATGCAATTTCTCTGCCACTTTTTCAGCCAGCCACCGGCCAATAGCCGGGGCACTCGAAAGTCCCGGAGACTCAATGCCTGCTGCGTCAAAAAAGCCCGGAGCATCCTCTGCCTCACCAATCACGAAATCATCCCCATCCTCATGGGCACGCAGTCCTGCAAAGGATGTTATGACCTGACGGAACGGAATGCCTTTGACGCTCAATACAGCACGGCTCATGAGGGATTCCAGCTCCTCTGCCGCTGTTGCGGTCTGCTCCTTATCATCGATATCCGTTGCGGTTGGTCCTGTCAACAGATTACCGTGTACGGTCGGGCTGACCAGAACACCCTTTCCCATCCTGGTCGGAAGCTGGAAAATGGTATGGCTGACCAGATTTCCCGCCTCTTTATCAAGCAGACAGTAATCGCCTTTTCTGGCAGTAATGTGAAGCTTCTTTTCACTTACTTCATTGTGGATCGTATCCGCATATACGCCTGCCGCGTTTACCACACAGGCTGCTTCGATATTCCCCTGGTTTGTCTTGATCCGATATCCCTCTGCTGTTTTCTCAATGTGCTCTACCTCAGTCAGAAAGCAGAATTCCACACCGTTGTCGCAGGCATTCTCTGCCAGGGCAATCGTCAGGCCAAACGGGCAGACAATGCCGCCGCTTGGTACATTCAGCGCGGCAACCACGGTATCCTCAATATTCGGTTCCATTTTACGCGCCTCATCTCCGCTGATGACAGACATACCTTCCACGCCATTCTGCATGCCTTTTTCATAAAGTGCCTGCAGCGCCGGTTTGTCTTCTTCCGCAAAGCACAGCACCAGGGAACCATTGCGCTTGTATTCAAAATCCAGTTCTTCAGAGAGCTCTTCCATCATCCTGCTTCCCTGAATGTTGAATTTTGCCTTTAAACTCCCCGGTTCCGCATCAAAGCCTCCATGCACGATCGCACTGTTGGCTTTTGAGGTTCCGGAACATACGTCCTCTTCCCTTTCCACAACACAGGTCTTTAACTGATATCTGGAAAGCTCTCTGGCAACCGCGCAGCCAATCACACCGCCGCCAATGACCACTACATCGTATTTCATACTGTTCATACTCCTGTCTCCTCTATTCCCGGTCCATTACCGGACCTTCATCTGTTTTCGCCCGCGTATGGCGCAAACAAAATTCTTTTTACTCGCTGACTGCCAGCACATCATCCATCTCTACCAGTCTGGCCAACAGTTTTGTTTTTTTATATCCAGGCGGAAAAACCACATCAAACTCCAGTTTCACTTCGTCTTTCTTGGTCTTGTTGATTTTTACGGAAATCACACTGAGCTTCTCTCTCTGGAGATAATCCTCCATGGACTGCACAATGCCTTCCCGTTTTACCAGAGTCATACGAATAAGTCCACCGGATGCCACATCCGCAAAATAAGCAACGCGGTGCATAACAAACTGAATGAGCAGAACCAGCAGGGCGCTGCTGATCCCTACCACATACATACCAGCCCCGAGAGCCAGACCCACGCCCGCGGTGGCCCAGATTCCGGCTGCCGTGGTCAGCCCGTTTACCAGATTGTTGCGTACAAAGATGACCCCGGCACCCAGAAAGCCGATACCGCTGACAACCTGCGCTGCCACACGGGCGGCATCTGCCTTTTCCACATCCATAAACCCATATTTCGATACTACCATAATAAGAGCTGCTCCCAACGCCACGATCACATGGGTACGAATGCCCGCCGATTTATTTCGATTTTTCCTCTCACTTCCGATCAGGAGTCCCAGACACGCCGCCACAAAAATGCGCACCAGGTATTCTACCTGAACCCAAAGCTCCGGAGCTGTAAACTGTGCCAGTACCGGCCAAAGCTTCAGCATTCCAGATACCCCCTTTTCCTTTCTCGCTGCTGTTCATGCATTGCGCATCCTTTTATCCTCCATACGGAAAACAAAAGAAGCGTACCCCAAGAAACACAGATCGGTTCTGTGCTCTTATGGTTACGCTTCCTCTTATTCTCTCGCGTGTATGGATTCAGTTGTCATAGTGTGATCTTTAAAATTCACCTACTCTGGTGCAGGCAACAAAATGGCCCGGTTCAATCTCACGCAGCTGCGGGTTGCCATTCTTGCAGCATTCTGCCGCGCAGTCGCACCGTTTCATAAACCGGCACTCGTCCGGCAGATTGACCGGAGAGGTGATCTCGCCGCGGATCAACTGGCGCACCGGCTTTTCCTTTCCCACGATCGGAAGGGGAATTGCAGACAACAATGCTCTGGTATATGGATGGACCGGATTCTGGAACAGCACATCAGCCGGTGCTTTCTCGACCATCTGGCCCAGATACATAACTGCAATATCATCGGAGAAATATTTAACTACCGACAGGTCGTGGGTAATAAAGATGTAGGTCAGTCCCAGATCTGCCTGCAGCTTCTTTAACAAATTTAAGATCTGCGCCTGAATGGATACGTCCAGAGCCGATACCGGCTCATCACAGACGATCAGTTTCGGTCTTACAGCCAACGCACGCGCAATGCCGATACGCTGACGGCGTCCGCCGTCAAGTTCATGCGGGTATACGTTCATATAACGCTCCGCCAGGCCTACCGTACGCATCAGCTCCAGGGTTCTCTCTTCAATATCGCTCTTGGATTTTAACAGCTTGTGTTCAATGATCGGCTCACTGATGAGCTGCATCACAGTCTGTCTCGGATCCAGGGACGAGAACGGATCCTGGAATACCATCTGCATCTCCTGACGCAGCGGACGCATCTGCTTGCGGCTGTAGTTTGTGATGTCCTTACCGTCAAACAGGATCTTGCCTCCCGTCGGCTCTAACAGTTTTAAAATGGTACGTCCGGTCGTGGACTTTCCGCATCCGGATTCACCTACAATACCAAGTGTCCTGCCCTCTTCGATCTTGAAGCTCACGCCATCGACCGCATGAAGCTGTCCACCCGGAGTATTGAAAAATTTTGTGAGGTTCTGGACCTCAAGAATTGTCTTACCTGCCATCTTTGTTCTCCCCTAATCTGAATTCTGGATCCTTGTAGGCACTGCAGGCAACAAAGTGGGTTGCGCTGCCCTCTACAGATGTCAGCTCCGGAACAGCCTTCGTGCATGCCTCTGTCGCATACGGACATCTCGGTGCAAACGCGCATCCCGGCGGCAGATCAGACGGATCCGGCATCAGGCCCTTGATCGGAACCAGTTCCTCACCACGCTGCTTTAAGTTCGGAAGAGAATCGAACAGTCCCTCCGTGTATGGGTGGCGCATGTGGTTGAACACATCGTCTGCAGTTCCTTTCTCCACGATACGGCCTGCATACATGACTGCGACATCCTCACAGACCTCTGCCACAACTCCAAGGTCATGCGTGATCATGAGCATGGACATTTCCTTGTCACGGATCAGCTGTTTCATGAGTTCCAGAACCTGTGCCTGGATGGTTACATCCAGCGCAGTGGTCGGCTCATCCGCGATCAGAAGCTGCGGACTGCAGGCCAGCGCAATCGCAATGACAACACGCTGCTTCATTCCGCCGGAGAACTGATGTGGGTAATCGTAAGCGCGGGATTCCGCGATACCTACCATCTTTAACATTTCTTTTGCTTTCTCGAAGGCTTCCTTCTTGGAAATATTCTGGTGGATCGCAATACTCTCACCGATCTGGTCACCAACCGTCATAACCGGATTCAGCGCAGTCATGGGATCCTGGAAGATCATGGCAACCTCATTGCCGCGCATCTTTTCCAGTTCCTCCGGTGTCATTTTCAATACATCTTTTCCATCCAGTTTAATCTCGCCGTCTTTGATAACCCCCGGCGGATTCGGAACCAGATTCAAAATCGAAAGTGCCGTGGTAGTCTTGCCCGCGCCGGTCTCGCCCACCAGACCCAGAGTCCGTTTCTTGGCGATGGAGAGGTCAATGCCATTGACTGCATGGACATCGGCATCTTCGGTCTCATAATGGACTACCAGGTTTTTTATATCAAGTACTAACTCGTCAGCCATACCCTATTCCTCCTAAATCTTATGTATTACCTACTTTTTCAGCTTCGGATCCAGCGCATCTCGCAAGCCATCACCCAGAAGGTTCAATGCAAGAACCGTGAACATAATGGCAAGACCCGGAATGATACACATATAGCTTGCGTCACGGATGTGGCTGCGGCCTGCTGAAAGCAGTGCACCCCATTCCGGTGCCGGTGCCGGAACACCGATTCCAAGGAAGCTTAAGGAAGAAGCCGAGATGATGGTAGTACCGATCAGCAGCGTGATCTGCACGATGATCGGGGAAAGGCAGTTTGGAAGAATGTGCTTTACGATGATCTTCCAGGTCGGCAGTCCCATGGCGTAGGAGGATTCCACATACTCCTGATCACGAATGGTCATAACGGAAGCGCGCACGATACGCGCAAAACTGCTGGCGCAGGAGAAGGCCAGCGCGATCATCAGGTTCACCGTGCTCGGTCCTAACAGAGATACAATAACTACCGCTGTCATGATGTTCGGAATGGAATAGAAAATATCAATGCCGCGCATGATGATGGAATCGGTAATTCCGCCCTTGAAGCCTGCCTGGGAACCCAGGATGGTTCCGACGAGAAGTCCCAGCAAAACGGAGCCGACACCGATGATCAGGGAATAACGGGCACCGTAGACGATACGTGCAAATAAGTCACGGCCATACTCATCCGTACCAAACCAATGAGCCGCGCACGGTCCCATCAGACGGTCTTTCATATTCTGGCCGATCACGTCTTTCTCGTAATTGAAAATAACCGGGCTGAGCGCCGCTGCCAGTACCAGAAGGACCAGAAAGGCCAGTCCCAGCATGGCACCGCGGTTCTTGGTCAGGCGCCGCCAGGTTTCCTGAAACAGCGTCCTTTTTTTATACTGTTTTTTGATTTCGCTTGCCTGTGCCATGTTATCACCCCTTCTTACTGTACTGAGCTTTGATTCTCGGATCAAAGAATGCGTAGATCAGGTCTACCACCAGGTTAATGATACACATAAGGATGGAGCACATAATGATCGCTCCTGTAACCATCGGGGTATCACGCTTGGAGATGGAGTCATATACCAGACGTCCGATTCCCGGCCAGGAGAATACCGTCTCTGCCAGAACGGAGCCGGTAATAACCAGAGACATCTGCAGACCGATCGCAGTGATGATCGGGATCAGCGCGTTCTTTAAACCGTGTACGGTGATGACCTGCTTCTCTGAACAGCCCTTTGCCCTCGCGGTGGTCATGTAATCCTGACGGAGTACATCCAGCATGGATGAGCGTGTCGTTCTGGTAATGAGTGCAGCCAGTCCGAAGCCTACTGTTACTGCCGGCAGCACCAGGCTGTCCAGCCCGCCTTTACCGCCCGTTGGAAACAGGCCCAGCTTCAGCGAAAATATGATGATCAGCATAAGTCCCAGCCAGAAGTTTGGCATGGACGTGCCGAATAGGGCAAATATCATACCCGCTGTATCCTTCCATGTATTTTGATGTATCGCAGTGTAAATACCGAGCGGCAGGGATACCACTACAGCGATGAGCACGGCGGCTCCGCCCAGCAGCAGGGTATTCGGAAGACGCTCCATGAAGGTCTTAAATACATCCCGCTTGGTCACATAGGACTTACCCATATCACCAGTCAACATGCCTTTCATATAGTTTCCATAACGTACGATAAACGGATCATTCAGTCCAAGGTCTTCACGGATCTGCTCAATCTGTTCCGGCTTTGCGTTATCACCCGCAAGCATTAACGCCGGGTCGCCGCCGGTCAGGCTCATGGCCCAGAAGATCAGAAATGAGGTTACCAGAATAACCGGGATCAGCATGATAAGTCTTTTCCCAATGTATTTCAGCATTTGCCTGTCGCTCCTTTTTTTATGTTCAGTGACTCATATGGAAACTTGCGGGGCTTTTGAAGCACCCGCAAGTCTTTTCAGCCATTATGTCTTTGTTTCTCTTTACTCTGCGATGTATGCATGACGCCAGTCGTGGTTGCCGCCGCCGTAGAAGTACTGTCCCTGAAGGTTCTTGTTGTATGCAACAACCAGATTTGCAATGTATAACGGAACCTGCGGGCATGCATCTACCAGATAGGTCTGCAGCTCTTTTGCTGTCTCAAGACGTTTATCCTGATCTTTCTCAGTTGCTACGATATCAATCATCTCATCTGCCTTAGAATCCGAGTAGTGATGATAGTTGGAACCGGAACCGGTGTAGAACAGGTCACGGTATACAAAGTCAACCTTGGAGTCCTCATTCCATCTCCACAGGAAGAGCTCCTGCTTGCCGTCTACACAGGTAGATTTTAAGGTTGCAGTCTCCATCGGCTCCAGAGTTACGTCGATGCCGATGTCTGCCAGATTTGCCTGAACGATGGTTGCGATCTGCTCATACGGAGCACCGGATGCATAGGTTAAGGTTGTGCTGATACCGCCATCCGGATAGCCGGCCTCTGCCATTAAGGATTTTGCTCTGTCCACATCGTAGTCAAAGCCTTCCATGTCATCATAGAAGCCCCACAGACCGCGGTTTAAGATGGTGGTCTGCAGTGTGCCCTTGCCATATACAGCTGCCTCAAGAACCGCGTCACGGTCGATCGCGCATGCAACAGCCTGTCTTAAGGTCTGATTGTTCCACGGCTCCTTCTCTACATTAAATGCAAAGTAGAAAAGACGGGTACCGGTCTGCTCGTAAACGGTGATATTGTCATCATCCTCTAAGTACTGCAGCTCATTGATCGGCGGATTTACACAAACATCAATCTCGCCGGCCTGCAATGCCATAACACGGGAGGATGCCTCGATGTACGGACGGAACTCGATGGTCTCAGCTACGCCAGGAGCCAGGTTGTCGTCTGCAGGGAGATCGTTGCCCCAGTAATCATCAACCTTAACCAGGCGGCAGTACTCACCTTCTACCCACTCATCAAATTTGTACGGGCCGGTACCAATGTAGTACGGATCCTCTACGTCGTCATCATAAGCCTTCTTGGACTGGATGGATAACGGAACGGATGCCAGAGACTGGATGAACTCATTGTTGTATTTTTCAATTTCAATCTCGATGGTGTAATCATCAACTACGGTACAGCCAACATAGCCAGCCAGAATGGAGGCTACCATGTTGCCGGTTGCCATATCCAGAGTAAACTTTACATCCTCTGCGGTCATCGGGGTCTTGTCGTCGTCGTTGAAGTGAACGTCATCACGCAGTTTCATCTCGATATGGGTGTCATCCTTGAACTCCCAGGAGGTTGCCAGGCAAGGACCGAAACGCTCATCTCCCTGGGAACCATTATTGAAAAATACCAGGGTCTGATGAGTATTCTTTAAAATAATGTTGTTGATCTGATCCTGCTGCTGCTGGAGATCCAGATTGTTGATGTCAGCATCGGTACCGATAACCAGGGTGTCTTTGTGACCGCCTGCCGCAGTGCCTCCTGCCTCTGTTGTTGCGGAACCAGAGTCACCGGCCGGAGCCGATGTGGAACCGGACTTTCCGCCGCAGCCTGCCAGGGATGCTGTCAGCATGGCAACACTGAGCAACAATGCGATTTTTTTCTTCATACACATTTCCTCCGTTTTCTTATAATCGTCCAGCCTGTGTTAACCGGACGTTTTCATAGATAAGAAATATACACTGCTTTTAAGCGCAAAAATAGCGCAGTCGTACGACACCTTACGTTCCACATGGACTCTAAAAGAAATGTCCTACACACCTGCGCTGCTCTATTCTCTCTATGCAATGTGTATATTTATTTATCAGCTATTACAGAGTATAGCATCATTTTTCAAAATATACAAGCACTTTCCGCGATAATTCTTCGTTATTTTGTTAACTTTCTTTAGCTATTCTCCGTATTTTTCAGCATTTTTCCCAATATCAGTTTAAAAAATAACGTTTTTCCCGTCATTTACGGATTCAAGCGTTTTTTTAATAAAGCCTCTGCCAGTACCAGATCCTCCGGTGTGGTTACCTTTAAGTTTTCGTAGCTTCCCTCCACCAGGCGCACCTTTGTGCCGCTTAAGTGCTCTACCACCATGGCATCATCCGTGATGCCCTTCTGCTGTGTCTCATCTGCCATCAGACGGTCATAGGCACCGCGCACCAGGGGATAGGAAAATGCCTGCGGAGTCTGTACCTGCCACAGCCGGGAACGGTCCGGCGTGGACTCCGCAAAGCCACCTGCATCTGCTACCTTGATGGTATCTTTCACCGGCATCCCCACTACACAGGCTTCATCCGAAACAGCAGCCTGTGCCGCACGGGAAATGATCTCCTCCGTCACAAGAGGCCTTGCACCGTCATGGATCAGCACATAATCACAATGCTGCAGTGCTTTCAGTCCTTCATATACCGAATGATAACGTTCTTTTCCTCCGGTCACAACAGCGCGTAGCTTGGTAAGGCCCAGGACAGGCAGGATTTCCTCTCTCACATAGGATTCTTCTCCGGCACCGGTCACCAGCACCAGCTCATCCGCGCAGCTTTGTTCAAAGACTTCCAGTGCGTACGAAATCAGCGGCCTGCCATTTAAAAGCATGTACTGTTTTTGAATGGCACTGTGCATCCTGCTGCCCCGGCCGCCTGCCAGGATGACCGCACCGATCCGAAATGTATCAATCATAATATTTCTTCTTTCTCAATCCTGTTTCTATTTTATGTTACCGTTCACCAAGCTTCAGATTCGGAATCGCATTAAGATCCCAGCCATGACGTGTGCCCTTTTTATATTCATAGTAGGCAGCACAGCCGATCATGGCTGCATTGTCTGTGCAGAAGATCGGAGACGGATGATAGAACCGGATATGTTCCTTATCACAGGCCTCCTGCATGGCTGCCCGGAGTGCGGAATTGGATGCCACGCCGCCGGCAATAGCCAGCTTGTCATAGCCATATTCTTTTGCGGCGAGAACTGCACGGCTTACCAGCGCCTCCACCACTGCATTCTGGAACGATGCCACCAGATCCGGCACCCGGATCTCTTCGCCGGTCATATGGGCTTTATTAATGTAATTCAGCACAGCAGACTTCAGGCCGCTGAAGCTAAAATCATATGGTGAGCCTTCCACCTTTGCCCGTGGGAACTCAATGGCATGCGGATTTCCCTCTTTTGCAGTCTTATCTACCTTCGGACCTCCCGGATAGCCGAGTCCAACGGCACGGGCCACCTTATCAAATGCCTCGCCTGCTGCGTCATCTCGGGTGCGGCCAATGATTTCAAACTCTCCGTAATCCTTTACAATAACCAGATGGGTATGTCCGCCAGACACGATCAGGCACACAAACGGCGGTTCCAGATCCGGGTTCTCAATGTAGTTTGCAGACACATGTCCCTCAATGTGATGGACACCCACAAGGGGTTTCTTTGCCGCAAAAGCAATAGCTTTTGCCTCAGCCACACCAACCAGAAGAGCCCCCACAAGCCCAGGACCGTAGGTCACGCCAATGGCATCCACATCTGTCAGAGTTACCCCGGCGTCCTCCAGGGCCTGGGTTACAACCTGGTTGATCTTCTCAATATGCTTTCTTGAGGCGATTTCCGGAACCACGCCGCCAAACTGGGTATGCAGCGCGATCTGGGACGAGATCACGTTGGAAAGGACCTCACGGCCATTCTTTACCACGGAAGCGGCCGTTTCATCGCAGGAGCTCTCAATAGCCAGGATCAGTGTATCTTTCTTCTCATTTATTTCTATTGTCTTCTTTTCTGTATCCATCATTTCTCTTACTCCTCATCGAAGGTCAGCTCACGGGTCCAGCCGTCCCGCGCCGTCTTCGCTCCCGGAAAGATTTCCCGTACTTTGTCAATAAACTCATCCGGCCGGTTTAAGGACGGGCTGTAATGCGTCAGCCACATTTCTGCAGGCTGCGCTTTTTTTGCCAGATTTGCAGCCTCGTACATGGTCATGTGTTTGTACTCCCTGGCCTTCGTCTCCTTGCCGTCCTCACCATACATGCCCTCGCAGATAAAGAGATCCGCATGTTCAGCATACTCCGCAATGACCGGAACCGGCCTGGTATCGGTACAGTAGGTGACCTTCAGTCCCTTACGGTCCGGTCCCAGCACCATATCCGGTGTATAGGTCACACCGTCAAGCTCCAGCGTCTCACCCTTCTGAAGACGGCTCCATGCCTTCATCGGCACATTTTGAGCCCTGGCACGCTCCACATCAAAGCGGCCCACCCGCGGAATGGAGATGGAATAGCCGTAGCAGACCACATTGTGGTTCACCCGGTAGGCATCGATCACATAAGGTCCGATATGAAACTGATGTCTGTTTTCTTCCAATTCAATGAATTTTAACTGGAAAGGAAGCTCCGGCGCAATGGTGCGCAGCGCGTTCACCACACGCTCGAGTCCCTTCGGTCCGATCAATGTCACCGGTTCCGTCCGCTCTGCGTTGCCCATCGTGAGAAGAAGCCCTGGAAGTCCGCTGATGTGATCTGCATGATAATGGGTAAAACAGATCACATCAATGGGCTTCGGGCTCCATCCTTTTTCTTTCAACGCTACCTGCGTTCCTTCTCCGCAGTCAATCAGAAGGCTACTGCCGTCACAGCGCGCCATCATTGCAGTCAGCCAGCGATACGGAAGCGGCATCATACCGCCGGTTCCCAGTAAACAGATATCTAACATAAATCGATTAACCTCATTTCATTTGATGCTGATATCATAGCATAGCGTTTAAATGAATTCAACCGCTTCCTCGATTTCCGGTGCGATCCGAAACTGCCGGATCAGCCGGTCATAGCACGCCTCGCACAGATCCCAGTGGTGAACCTCCCCATCTTTTTCCGAAAAATAATCCCAGGGATAATTCACGGAAAATCCGCCCTCCCGCAGAATCCCCCGCTCTACCACCAGTTTCTTTCCACATCCATTGCAGATCACAGTTTCCAGTTTTCCGCTTTCCTGATATTTTCTCATGTTGGTCCCTCACCTTTTCTTTTCACTTATTCTTCCTGTTCCGGCGCCATGATTCACACTTCAAAGCATAGGCGTGAAACAAAACAGGAGATACGGCACTGCTGCCTTATCTCCTACATTATAAACAGAAATATTCACGATTTTAAGTGGTAATTCTTTCCGGCAGATCTCGCTTCCACATGATGAGTGCATCCTCTGTCGGGTTATGATAATAGGATTTCCGCACTGCCTCCTGTATAAAACCGTAGGATTCATACAGATTTCTGGCTGCCGTGTTTCCTTCGCGCACCTCCAGACTCATGGCACAGGCACCTTCCCGGACAGCATATTCTACCATAGCATCCATCATTTTTCTGCCGACACCATAACGGCGGCTGTCAGGATGCACGGCAATCCGCTGAACCTCACCTTCTCCGGCAAGGACCCGCAGGTTGCAGTAGCCAAGGATCCTTTCATCCTGTTCAAACACATAATAGACATCATATGGACTGTGGATCCCGGATTCCAGTATGCGGGCAGACCAGCATTCCGAAAAGCAGATGCGCTCCAGCTCTGCCACCTCCGGAATATCCCGTTCTTCCATGCGGCGGATCACTGTGAGTCTCCTGTACCGACACTGTGTCCTGCTGCCAGCTCGTCCGTCTTCCCCTGGCGTTTTGCTTCTTCCAGTTCGCGCTCCGCCTGGGCTTTGCGCAGATAATCCGGCGCGTGATCCATGGCTGACACAGTCCTGCCTTCCGCAAAATATACGCTTCCAAGGGCAGCCACACTGGCGCCGCGCTGGCGGTTTACCTGGGCTGGAGCAAAGGAAAACGATACCGTCATCTCCTCACGGATGATCTTCTCATTGACCGGCACACCATCTCCCAGAAAGATCACGCGCTCTCCGCGCGCATTCAGCTCCCTGATCAGTTCGTGGATATCCATGCCGCACTGCGGCTTTACAACCTCAAAAGCCTCTTCATAATGGTAGAGTCCGGTATAGACCTGACCTCTTCTTGCATCCATGACCGGGCAGATGAGTGCAGATGTTCCATATAAATTATAAGCCATGGCATCCATGGTCGGAACATGGACCAGCGGCTTCTCCAGCGCAAGTCCAAGACCCTTTGCCGTAGCAGATCCGATGCGCAGGCCCGTGTAGGAGCCCGGACCGCCTGACACCGCGATCGCATCGACCTCATGAAGATCCAGCTCCAGCATGCGGGTCACCTCATCAATCATGGGAAGCAGCGTCTGGGAATGGGTCTTTTTAAAATCCACGGTATATTCTGCTGTCACCAGGCCATCGCTCACCACGGCCACAGAAGCCACCAGTGACGCACTTTCTATTCCAAGTATCTTCATGATAATCCCTCCACCGTTATCTTGCGGTAATCAAATCCCTGCTCCAGGTCTTTTTCAATGCAGATGTGGACAACCTTATCCGGCAGAATCTCCAAAATGAGCTGGGACCACTCGATCAGACAGACGCCCTCTCCGTAAAAGCAGTCCTCATAGCCGATCTCGTCCATCTCGCTGATATCGCCGATGCGATATACATCAAAATGGTACAGGGGAATCCGTCCGCTGTCGTACTGCTGTACAATCGTAAAGGTCGGACTGTTCACCGGCTCATCAATTCCGAGTCCGGCTGCAAAGCCCTGGGTAAAAATAGTCTTGCCCACTCCCAGATCGCCGTCCAGGCAATACACCTCTCCCGGCTTTGCCTGTTCCCCCAGGCGTTTCCCAAGGGTAAAGGTTTCCTGTGGGCTGTTGCTTGTATATTCCATCAGATTTTCCTCCGTTTTTCTTTCGGGAGATATGCCGTCACCAGTTCCCGGAACGCTTCTTCCTGATCGCCCAGAGCCGTTTTCGGGATCAGATAGGCATGAACCCGGTCCATATAAAGAATGTACATGGATGGCTTCGCATCCAGCCGCCCCATCTGTTCCCAGGTAAAATCTGCGGAATTGTCCTCCTGGCTAACCGTCAGCTTCTCCTGATCGAACATCAGCCGCATTGGATTTTTTACAGCCGGACGCTTTGCCTGTTTGCTTGCCTTGAGCCAGAGCAGGCATGGCTGCCAGACGGTAAAGATCAATGCACAGACCACAAGCAGGCACCTATATGGAACCGTAGTGGTATTCCAGCGGAAGATCAGAAGATACAGCGCTGCCAGGGAAAAGAGCCCATTAAAAATTCCCATAAATCCGGCATTCGCATGATACATGGAAAATGCCCACAGATCCTTCGCCGTAATATGCAAAGTCACATCTACCGTTTTGCCGGTGCAGGCAGTCTCATTGACTTCACTTGCCGCATGTTTCTCGTTTGCCATCGCATTCACCGTTCCTTTCCAAACACTGCTTCAGACCGCCGTCTAAGGCATCCTCGCAGAATCCTTTGTTTCATTTTTACAGCTTCATAGTCAGGCCAATGCGCTTCTTGTTCAGATCTACGCTTAATACCTTCACCTCTACGATATCACCAACGCTGACTGCCTCAAGCGGATGCTTGATATAGCGGTCTGTCATCTGGGAAATATGGACCAGGCCATCCTGATGCACACCGATATCCACAAAGGCACCAAAGTCGATGACATTGCGCACGGTTCCCTTCAGTACCATGCCCGGTGTCAGGTCCTTCATCTCAAGGACATCGGTACGCAGGATCGGTTTTTGCATCTCCTCACGGGGATCTCTGGCCGGTTTTTCCAACTCCTTTACAATGTCCTTTAACGTGATCTCACCGATGCCAAGCTCCTCTGCAAGGCCTTTGCAGCTGCGTACCTTTCTGCCAAGTTCCTTTAAGCCGCCTGCGGCAATATCTTGCGGTCTGCAGCTTACCTTTTCCAGAAGCTTTTGTACTGCCTCATAGCTTTCCGGATGCACGGAAGTCATATCCAGCGGATTGTCCCCGCCTTTGATGCGCATGAAGCCGGCACACTGCTCGAATGCCTTCGGGCCAAGCTTTGCTACCTTTAAAAGCTGTCTGCGGTTTGTGAATACGCCGTTCTCCTCACGATATGCCACAATGTTCTTCGCAATGGCCTTGGAGACACCGGAAATGTACTCAAGCAGGGAGGCGGAAGCGGTGTTTAAATCCACGCCCACACGGTTTACGCAATCCTCCACGACGCCCTGCAGGGTTTCACTTAAGTTTTTCTGGTTCATATCATGCTGATACTGCCCCACGCCGATGGACTTTGGATCAATCTTGACAAGCTCTGCCAGCGGATCCTGCAGTCTTCTTGCGATAGAAGCTGCGCTTCGCTGCCCTACATCAAAGTTCGGGAACTCCTCGGTAGCCAGCTTGCTGGCAGAATACACAGAGGCTCCTGCCTCGTTGACGATCACGTACTGAACCTGCTGCGGAATCTCTTTGAGCAGCTCCACGATGATCATCTCAGACTCACGCGAAGCTGTGCCATTTCCGAGTGAGATCAGCGAAATATCATATTTTTTGATCAGGTCTTTTACGATTTTCTTGGATTCCTCTACCTTATTCTGCGGTGCAGTCGGGTAAATAACGGTGGTATCCAGCACCTTGCCTGTCGCATCCACAACAGCCAGCTTACAGCCGGTACGGAATGCCGGATCCCAGCCCAGCACAACACGGTCTGCAACCGGCGGCTGCATCAGAAGCTGCTTTAAATTCTTGCCGAATACTTTAATTGCTCCGGCCTCTGCAGTCTCAGTCAGAGCACTGCGGATCTCACGCTCAATCGCCGGCGCAATCAGACGGCGGTAGCTGTCTGCAGCCACCTCTCTTAAAACCGGTGCGGTATATGGGTTGTCCTGAGTGACGATCTGTTTTTCCAGATAGCGCAGGATATTCTCCTCCGGAGCCTCTACCTTCACGGTCAGCACCTTTTCTTTTTCACCGCGGTTTAAAGCCAGGACACGGTGACCGGCACATTTTTTGACCGGTTCCTCGTACTGGTAATACATCTCATAAACAGACTCTGCCTTTTCATCCCTGGCCTGGGAACGGAGCATGCCCTGCTCTGTGGTAACCTTTCGGATATAAGTGCGGTAATCTGCCTGGTCGGAAATGCGCTCCGCAATGATATCCTTTGCTCCGGCAATGGCATCAGCCGCCGTCGGCACCTCCCTGGCTTCCGACACATAGCCTTCTGCAAGCTTCTCTAACGGTTCCTCCGCCTGCTGCGCAAGGATCAGATCCGCCAATGGCTCCAGGCCACGTTCCTTCGCGATCATGGCGCGGGTTCGGCGCTTTGGACGGTATGGACGATAGAGATCTTCCAGGGCTACCATGGTCATGGCCGCCTGAATCTGTTTTTCCAGCTCCGGTGTCAGCTTTTCCTGATCCCGGATGGTAGAAAGCACCTGTTCCTTCTTTTCGTCCAGGTTGCGCAGGTAACGCAGACGCTCGTCCAGATTTCGGAGTACCTCATCGTTCAAAGAGCCGGTTGCCTCTTTGCGGTAACGGGCAATGAACGGAATGGTGTTTCCTTCATCGATCAGCTGGACCGCTGCCTCCACCTGCTTATATCCAATCTGCAGTTCTTCCTGCAATATTTTAAAAATATCCATCTGGTGTAAAACTCCTTTTGTCTTTCTTTAAGCTGTATCTTTCATTATAATCCATAACCAGATGCGGCGCAAGCCATTCAAGATTCTCCCTTGAGGCTTTTTTGTTTTCGTGTTATGATTAAGAATGTTATTTTATCTCTACCTACGGAGGAATTTACATGGAACAAAACACCGGCGCCAAACGCCCCTCCCCCAACAGACTCGCGCGGACCAGCCTTTTTCTCGGCATCTTCGCTATCTTCAGCTGGTTTTATCCGCCGGTTCAGATCATACTCGGAGCTTCTGCGGCTTTGAGCGCATGGTTTTCCCGGAAAGAGCACCATTTTACCGGTGCCGGAATTGCTGGATTTGTTATTGGAATCTTCTGCATCCTGCTGAGCTTTTTTATCTTTTTCCAGTATATGCTGGTCTACGAAGTAGCCCGGGATCCAGCCAATGCCGACCTGATCCGTCAGGTATATCACCAGGCTCAGGAAATTCTAAACCACATGGGAACGACAGCGCAGTAAGCTGTCAGCAACCGTATTTCAGGCAAAATGCCAGACAGCATCAAAGGATGCTGCCTGGCATTTTCTATGCTTTCCTCATATTTCATTTTAGAACTCTGCGCGGATTCTCTGGCGGATCTTTGCGGTTTTCTCAAAGGCAGCAGCGCAGTCTGCGTATGCTGCTTCACTCATTTCACCGGTCAGAAGCGCGAATTCATCGGTCAGATTTTCAAGCTTTACAATCCGGCCACCTCCAAATGCAGCGGCTGCGGCCTGCTCCAGCTCTGCCCCATTTCCCTCCACACGCACAAAATAGCGGTGTACGGAAGTTTTCTGGTTTGCGATCGTCAGACGCTCACCGCTCCAGCCGAACGGAACGTTATGGTCCGCATTCTCAACCGCTTCCATAATATCCGCAATGACAGCGCTTGCGGTCGGGAGCTTTCCGGCTCCGCTTCCGTAGAACATGGAAGTGCCCAGCATGTTGCCCTTTACCAGAATGCCGTTAAATACATCATTTACGGCATACAGCGGATGATCCTTTCCGATCATGACCGGTGCGACCCATGCGTGAACTTCATTGCCGTCCATGCGGCTGGTTCCAAACAGCTTCACGGAAGTTCCAAGCTTATCTGCATACTTGAAATCCACATCGGTAATCTTCGTGATGCCCTCAGTACAGATATCCTCATAGTTTACTTCTTTTCCGGTTGCCATTGCTGTAAGGATCGCGATCTTTCTGCAGGTATCATAGCCCTCTACATCTGCCTCCGGATTGCGTTCTGCATAGCCTAAATCCTGTGCCTCTTTCAATACAGTCTCAAAGGAAGCACCCTCCTTATCCATCTTAGTCAGGATGAAGTTGGTGGTTCCGTTTAAGATACCGGTGATCTCCAGGATTTTCTCTCCCTTTAAGCAGCGGTACAGCGGACGGATGATCGGGATACCGCCGCCCACACTGGCCTCAAAAAAGAAGTTTACGTTCTTTTCCCTCGCAATGGCAAGAAGCTCCGTTCCATAGGCTGCCACCAGCGCCTTGTTGGAAGTTACCACATGCTTGCCGGCTAACAGGCTTGCTTTTACAAACGGGTACGACGGATTCAGTCCGCCCATGGTCTCTACCACCACGCTGACCTCCGGATCCTGCTCGATCACGGAAAAATCATGTACGATCTTGTCTTCCACCGGGCTTCCCGGAAAGTCCCGAAGATCCAGAACATACTTAAGAGCCACATCCTGACCACAGCCATTTTTGATCTGCTCTGCGTTCCTGGCCAAAATCTCCGCTACTCCGGAACCAATTGTGCCATATCCCATGATTGCTACCTGTACCATTGCTCTTTCCTCACTTTTCTCTCTGTTATCGATTCATTTATTCGTATAAACTCCCCAATATCTGCGAACTCCGGTGCTACTCCCTGGAAACAATCTTTACATAATGGATACCATCCTGTTCTTCGATTTCTTCCACCATCTTGGAAATATTGCCGGTGTTGTCCTTTACTTCTACGGACAAGGTCAGGGTTGCCACGCCGTTGACCGGAATACTCTGGTGGATCGTCAGAATATTTGCCTTATAAATCGCTACAATATGGAGCAGGTCCGAAAGAAGGCCCTGTTCATCATCCATCTGTACCACAAAGGTAACCGTTTTGCCCTTGGTATTGTCGTAAAACGGGAAAATATCCTCTTTATATTTATAAAAAGAACTGCGGCTGATACCTACACGGTCCGTTGCCTCCTGCACGGTCAGCACACGTTCCGACTCCAGAAGCTTTTTCGCCTCTACCACCTTCAGTAATACTTCCGGTACCGCTTTCTGTTTTACCACAAAGTATTTTGTTTTTTCCTCTGGCATAATCAATCCTCCCGGCACATTTCATGTTCGTCTATCATGAACATTTGTGCTCATGTGAGAGATATTAGCACAAAAAAAAGCAGAGTGCAAGCTTTTTCTTGCATACACTCTGCTTTTATAAAGAATTTCAAATTAATCTTCTGCGGATGCCTTGCGGTCCGGACAGTCCAGACTCAGCCAGCGCAGGTAAGCGCTGATAAACGGATCAAGCCCGCCATCCAGCACATTGGCCACATTTCCGGTTTCCTCTCCGGTGCGCAGATCCTTGACCATGGTATACGGCTGCAGGACATAAGAGCGGATCTGGTTCCCCCAGCCGATCTCTTTCACATCGCCCCGGATGTCAGAAAGCTTCTCTGCATTCTCCTGCTGCTTTAACATATACAGCTTTGCCTTTAACATCTGCATGGCCTTATCCTTGTTCTGGAACTGGGAACGCTCATTCTGGCACTGTACCACGATTCCGGTCGGAATATGGGTGATACGGATCGCAGAGGAGGTCTTGTTGATATGCTGACCACCGGCACCGCTGGAACGATAGGTATCGATCCGCAGGTCATCCGGGTTGATCTCCACATCCAGATCTTCTTCAATATCCGGCATAACATCACAGGATACAAAGGACGTCTGACGCTTTCCTGCCGCATTGAACGGAGAGATCCGCACCAGGCGGTGCACACCGCGTTCGGACTTTAAGTAGCCGAATGCATTTTCACCATTGATCTGGATGGTAACAGACTTAATGCCTGCTTCATCGCCGTCCAGGTAGTCCAGGACCTCGGTCTTATAGCCCATCTTGTCCGCCCATCTGCAGTACATACGGTAAAGCATGCTGCACCAGTCACAGGATTCGGTACCGCCTGCGCCTGCATTCAGACGCAGGATAGCATTGTATTTGTCATACTCTCCGGACAGCAGCGTCTCCATGCGCAGTTTCTCCAGATTGCGCTCGAACTCATCCAGCATCTCCTGGATCTCCGGTATCAGGGCAGGATCTTCCTCCTCATAGCCCATCTCGATCATCACCTGGATATCTTCGTACTGCTGCTCCAGACCACGGTAAAGATCTACGGTATCCTTCAGGTTCTTTGCCTCCTGCACCAGTTTGGTGGCACGGTCGGCATTGTCCCAGAAGCCTGGCTCCTCCATGGATTTATCTAACTCATCGATTCGTCTGACCTTGTTATCCAGGTCAAAGTGAATCCCTCACTTCCACTAATGGTTTTTCAAAGGTCGATAATGTGTACTTGAACTGATCTAATTCTACCATTGTGTCACCTTCTTTCATAATTATATTTCTGAATCTTATCTCGGCATCAGATCGCGGCCATGGCACTGTTTGAACTTTTTACCGCTTCCGCACGGACACGGATCATTCGGGTAAATCTTCTGCACCTGGCGTACCTTCGGTGCCTGCGGCGCAGAGGTGTCACGGTTGGTCCCGGTTACCTTCGCTGCCGGCTCTCGTTCAACCTTCTGCTCTACGCGAATGTGGAACAGAATACGGACTGTCTCCTCGGTGATGGCAGCCGTCATGGCCTCGAACATCTCGTAGGCATTCATCTTATACTCAACAACCGGATCTCTCTGGCCGTAAGCCTGCAGGCCGATACCCTGACGCAGCTGGTCCATGTCATCGATATGGCTCATCCACTTGTTGTCGATCACCTTCAGAAGTACCACACGCTCCAGCTCACGGATCTGCTCTGCATCCTGGAATTCAGCCTCCTTCGCCTCATACAGCTTGATGGCTTCTTCCTTCAGCATGTGCTTTAACTCATTTTTCTTGGTCACCGGATGATTCTCTGCCGTAATCGTCTCAAGCGGAATGATCGGGAGCAGAAGACTGTTCAGCTCCTTCAGATCCCAATCAGAGGATGCCTGCTCATCAGAAATGGACAGATCTACGGAGTTCTCCACGATATCGGTGATCATCTTTAAGATGAGGTCGCGCATGTTATCTCCATCCAGAACCTTGCGGCGCTCTGCGTAGATGATCTCACGCTGCTCGTTGTTGACCTCGTCGTATTTTAACAGGTTTTCACGGATACCGTAGTTGTTGTTCTCGATCTTCATCTGTGCCTTCTCAATGGCACTGGAAAGCATCTTGTGCTCGATCTGCTCGCCCTCCGGAACACCCAGAGCTTCGAACATAGCCATGAGACGCTCAGAACCGAACAGACGCATCAGGTCATCTTCCAGGGAAATATAGAAACGGGATTCACCCGGGTCTCCTTGACGTCCGGAACGGCCGCGCAGCTGGTTATCGATTCGGCGGGACTCGTGACGCTCGGTACCGATAACCTTTAAACCGCCTGCTGCCTTTGCCTCATCATCCAGCTTGATATCGGTACCACGGCCTGCCATATTGGTTGCGATAGTTACGGCTCCATGAATACCTGCATCTGCTACGATCTCAGCCTCAAGCTCATGGAACTTCGCGTTCAGGACCTTATGCTGGATGCCGCGTTTGTTCAGCATCTTGCTTAAAAGCTCGGAAGTCTCAATGGTAATGGTACCAACCAGCACCGGCTGTCCCTTCTCATGAGAAGCTACAACATCGTTGACAACAGCCTCAAATTTTTCTTTTTTCGTCTTGTATACGGCATCCTCATGATCGATACGCGCTACCGGACGGTTGGTCGGGATTGCGATCGCGTCCATGCCATAAGTGTTTCGGAACTCTTTCTCCTCAGTCAGCGCAGTACCTGTCATACCGGATTTTTTGCGGAATTTGTTGAAGAAGTTCTGGAAGGTGATGGTTGCCAGAGTCTTGCTCTCACGACGCACATTCACATGCTCCTTCGCCTCAATTGCCTGATGCAGGCCATCTGAGTAACGGCGGCCCGGCATGATACGTCCGGTAAATTCATCGACGATCAGTACCTCATCATCTTTTACCACATAGTCCTTATCACGGAACATCAGGTAGTTTGCGCGCAGTGCCAGAATGATGTTGTGCTGGATCTCCAGATTCTCCGGATCTGCCAGGTTCTCAATATGGAAGAACTGCTCTACCTTCTTAACGCCTTCCTCAGTCAGGTTAACGACTTTATCCTTCTCGTTTACAATGAAATCTCCGGTTTCTTCAATGTCCTCACCCATGATGGCATTCATCTTGGTGAACTCACCGGAGGCCTCACCGCGTACCAGCTGATGGGCCAGCACATCGCAGACCTCGTACAGCTTGGTGGATTTACCGCTCTGTCCGGAAATGATCAGCGGGGTTCTTGCTTCATCGATCAGGACGGAATCGACCTCATCGATGATGGCGTAATCCAGATTCCGCAGAACCATCTGATCTTTGTAGATGGCCATGTTATCACGCAGGTAATCAAAGCCCAGCTCATTGTTGGTAACGTAGGTAATATCGCAGTTGTATGCAGCCTTACGCTCCTCAGAGGTCATCGGATTTAATACCACGCCGACGGTCAGACCCAGGAAACGGTGAACCTGTCCCATCCACTCCGCATCTCGCTTTGCCAGATAGTCGTTGACCGTTACGATATGAACGCCTTTACCGGCCAGTGCGTTCAAATATGCCGGGGAAGTAGAAACCAGGGTCTTACCTTCACCGGTTCTCATCTCAGCGATACGGCCCTGATGCAGGACGATACCACCAATGAGCTGTACCGGGTAATGTTCCATGTTCAGCACACGCTTTGCGGCCTCACGTACGGTGGCAAATGCCTCCGGAAGAATATCGTCCAGAGTCTCGCCATTGGCCAGGCGCTCCTTGAAGATGCGGGTATTGTCGCGCAGCTCCTCATCGGTCTTTGCCTGCATGGTCGGGCGCAGCGCCTCGATCTTATCCACGATCGGATAGATCATCTTCAGTTCCCGCTCACTGTGGGTGCCAAATACTTTTTCTATGAGATTCATATAGTTCTTTCTCCTAAATTTTCTTTGTTTCGTCTGTCACATTTCTACTATTATAAGTCAATCTTTGATATTGTACCACCATTCCCTGATTTATTCAAGTTTTAGGCCCCTTGTTCACAAAAAATTAATTTCCTCGATACAAAGGTGACATAATTGTGAAATTATGGTAAACTTGTCAGGTTGCACAAAAACTATGTTCGATTCACAACTTATCCACGTTATCCACATTATCCACGAAATCTGCATCCACATTTCTTCCCCCCGTTTTTCAGCCAAAATTGAGTTATACACCAAGTTATCCACATTATCCACATAATTTCCCCACATTTTTCAGTTCTTCCACATTCGGAAACTCCGCGCTTTTCTTTGTTCATATCTTATAAATCCACTGTTTACGCCAAAAAATACACAAAAAGCGCTTGACTTTTCCGCTGACATGCAGGTAGAAATGCAATTTATTTTTTGTGGATAAAGTATGCGTTTTTATATTTCATTCCCAATAATTGTCTCAACAATTTCCTCGTTTTTGTTGAAATTTTCGGTTTTATATGTTATACTTAGAACATCTCAAAAGAAGGAGCTGATGACTTATGCGTTATACAATTACAGGCAGAAATATTGATGTGACTCCGGGGCTTCGCGCCGCCATTGAGGAAAAAATCGGAAAACTGGAACGTTACTTCCTTCCGGATACAGAAATCATCGTAACGCTCAGCGTACAGAAAGACAAACAGAAGATCGAGGTTACCATCCCGGTTAAGGGCAACATTATCCGTGCCGAAGAATCCAGCAGTGATATGTACGTATCCATTGACCTGGTAGAAGAGATCATCGAACGCCAGCTTCGTAAGTACAAAAACAAACTCATTGACCAGAAACAGTCCGCACAGGCCTTCTCCGATCTGTTCATCAGTGAAGAGGTCGAGGCTGAGGACGAGATCCAGATCGTGAAGACCAAACGTTTCGCCATGAAACCCATGGATCCGGAAGAAGCCTGCGTGCAGATGGAGCTGTTAGGACATAACTTCTACGTATTCTTAAATGCAGAGACTGAGGAAGTCAACGTTGTTTATAAGAGAAAAGGACAGACCTACGGACTGATCGAGCCGGAGTTCTAAACAATTCCATACGAGGATCAGAGTACTTTCATACACAAAACGCCTTCGGGAATATGATTTCCCGGAGGCGTTTTGACGTTCATTCAAATAAATTTCCGAAGCCACTTTCCTTTTTCCCGGTGGGATAAAAGTGATACCAAAAGCGCAAACAGCAGCATCGGCACAAAAATACACAGCGTAATATTCTGTTTGGTGAGCGGAAGTGGATTCCACTTTACTGTCCACGAAAAGAAATAGAAGAAATAAAAATGGGAAAAGTATATCCATTCACTCATTTCCCGCAGGATTACAAAAAAACGGGAATACGCTCCCGCAAAGCCCATAAAAAGCTCTGTCAGGCAGACTGCCGCCGGAGCCGCGGTGAATACCATATTGGTATTGAAGCAGGTGGACACCTCTTTGTACATGAGAATCAGAAACACCACACTGCCTCCAAGAGAAAGCAGTACCGGCATGCGCCAGGTCTTTCTGGAAAACCAGAGTCCGAGTGTCAGGTAAAAACTGCCATAAAACAGACCGTTTCGCATGGTGACAAACTTTGGTGCGTACCACCAGACGAACTCCTGGATCTTCATAGGCGCCCGCTCGGTAAAATACCAGTTGTCGCAGATGCATCCAAACACAAACAGCGCACCGGTCAGCACCAGCAGCTGCCGCACGCCCAGCCCTGCCCGGTAAGCGGTCCAGACCAGAAGGGCCGCCACTGCCAGCGCCGGAAGATACCACAGCTGGGCAATGGTACTCGAGAAAAAGAAGGAATGGATATATGCCTTCACGGTCTCCGCAATACCGGCTGTACCATGATACCAGTTGAAGATATCAATGGGCCAGTAGATCACGCACCAGAGCAGATACAGCTTCACAATGCGCCAGACATAACGTCCTGCCACCGGCCATCCGCTCTTTTTGTCGGTATCCGGGATCTTGCGAAACAGCAGAAAACCGGCAATGATGAAGAACACCGGAACTGCCAGGTTAGAAAGCCAGCTGCCGATCACCAGACGCCAGCGGCTCTCTGCCGGATAAAATACCTGGATCATATGCCGCGCGGCCACCAGGACTGCCATGATAAATTTCAGCAGATCCAGGCCGCAGTATTGTTTTTTTTCATTCATAGCCCTCTCACTCCTAATTCAGGAATGTTACGGCCTTGCACGGCGTACGGTAGTTGTATTTGGTGATGGTGATACCCGTAGTCGGATTGCTGGAGTGGATGATTTTTCCATCGCCTATGTAAATAGCCACATGGTTGATATAATTACCGCTGGCATAGAACAGCAGATCGCCCGGCTGAATGGCTGACATGGAAATTTCTTTTCCCTTTGCCGCCTGATCTCTTGAGCTTCTTCCTGTCGTAATACCAAAGTGAGCAAAAACTGACTGGGTAAAGCCGGAGCAGTCTGCGCCATTTGTCAGGCTGGTGCCTCCGTAAACATATGGATTGCCCAAAAACTGTTTCGCATAAGCCACGATAGCTGTTCTGGTCGCAGATACGACTGCTGCAGGACTTCCGGGACCGGCAACCGGTGAAGATACCGTACCGGCAGACGGACCGGAAGATCCGATCTGGCTGGAGCCGCTCTGAGAGGAACTGTTCTGCGAAGAATCTGTCTTTCCCGGAGCAGAGGCCGCCGGCTTGCTGCCTGGACTGCTCTGGCCTGCTGACGGGCTCTGGGACTGGCCTGCTGACGAACTCTGGGACTGACTGCTCTGCGCATTATTCGCCGTCGGAGCACTTGTCATTGCGGAATCATCGCTCTGGGATGGATTGGCCGCAATGATGACATCCTTATTTTCTTCCATCTTGATGGTCTGTTCCAGGTTTGCGATAGCTGTCTGGGCATCACGCTTTCTCTGCGCTTCTTCTTCCAGCTTCTGGCGTTCTTCCTCCAGGGATACTGCCTGATCAAATTCCACTTCTACCTGACAATATGACTTGGCAATGTAGCCGATCAGGTCTGCATCGACCTCAACCTTATAAAAATCACCTTCATCTCCCTGGACCACGTAGCGGGAACCGCTGGAAACCATAGTCAGGACATTGCTGGTGAGGTTCGGTTCCTCTCGCAGGCGCAGGTTATCCGCACTGACAGTGACAAACTCCCGCCCGATCGACTGCGCCAGAGTCTCTGCCTCCTGTCCGGTGATAAAATACTGAGATTTGATAAAACCGTTAACTGTTCCGGACTGGATGCGGTACCAGCTTCCGCCCTCTCCTTCCACCGTCTCCAGAATGGTAGCCGCACAGTTATTATAGATTTTACCGACAATCTTGCTATTTGTAGTTGCCTGTTCCCGAATGTTTACATAATCTGATACCTGCGATACCGCAATATTCTCATAATCTGCAGGTGCTGCCACAAGTGTTGCCTCATGAACAGACTTTGATGCATCCGCATAAGCGGCAAACGGGCTGGATGTCGCTGCGCAGAGACAGCTCACTACCAGTACTCTCTTCCATATATTCATGCGTATTTGCCTTTCCAGCTGTGAAGCCACAGCCATTGTCCTGTTTCCACTGTAATCTGTCCTCCAGTATAGCATAACTATCTTAAAAGTTACAGAGCGTTCGCAAAATTGTAATTGAATTGTAAAATGTCTCAATCATTTCAGAAACTACAGGGCAAATATTTCATTTTTATGGTAGAATAGAGCCAAAGAAAGGAGTGATCTTTATGGCAAAGAAAGTTGTGCTTGTGACCGGCGCTTCCCGTGGGATCGGAAAGGCCATTGCCGTAAAATTCGCCAAGAAAGGCTACAACGTTATTATCAACTGCGCGCACCGCGAACAGGAGCTGATGCAGACTAAAAAAGAAATCGAAAGCTATCAGGTAACCTGTACCGCATTTCTCGGAGACATGGGGGATATGTCCGTCTGTGAGCAGATGTTTTCCATGATCCGTAAGCAATTTGGCTCTCTGGATGTACTTGTCAACAATGCCGGGATCGATTACATCGGCCTTCTTCAGGACATGTCTTCGGAAGACTGGGACCGCATCCTGCGCACCAATCTGACTTCCGTCTTTAACTGCTGCAAGCTGGCTATCCCGCTGATGCTTCCGGCCAGACACGGAAAGATCGTCAATATTTCTTCTGTCTGGGGCTGTGTAGGTGCCTCCTGTGAAGTTGCCTATTCCGCAACCAAGGGCGGCATCAACGCCTTCACAAAAGCGCTGGCCAAGGAACTGGCTCCCAGTAATATTCAGGTAAACGCAGTAGCCTGCGGCGCCATTGACACAGAAATGAACCAGTGGATGGAGGAAGACGAGCTGATCCAGCTTGTCGAGGAAATTCCGGCAGGACGCCTTGGGCGCGCGGAGGAGGTAGCAGACTTTGTCTATCACCTTGGTTACAAGGGTTCTTATCTGACCGGCCAGGTGATCGGCCTGGACGGCGGCTGGATCTGATACAAAGGAGACATATGGAATTCAAGCAACTGCAATCATTCGTCGCTGTCGTCGATTATGGCAGCTTTACGAAAGCCTCAGAGAAACTTTTCATCTCCCAGCCTACGATAAGCACCCATATCCGTATGCTGGAGGATGAGTTTCAGTCCTGTCTGCTGGTGCGTACTACCAAAAGCATTGAGCTTACGCCTCGTGGACAGGAATTTTATGAATGCGCCGTAAGCATTCTGAGTCTGAAAAATCATTTAATCGAAAGCTGGACCAATGAAAGCCGGAACGTGATCCACATGGGTGCCTCCACGATTCCGTCCACCTATCTGCTGCCGGAGCTTCTTCCTGCCTACAAAAAGCTGTGTCCGGAAACCTATTTCAATATCCATCAAAGTGACAGCCAGGGCATTCTGGACAAAATTCTGGAAGGCAGCTTTAACCTGGGTCTGGTTGGCATGATCAGCGAAGATGACCGGTTCTGCTTTGAACCCTTCTACCAGGACCAGATGGTGCTTATCACACAGAAAAACCACTATTTCCAGAAGCTTAAGGACAACTGCCTTCCCATAGAGCAGATTCTGCAGACCGAGGACCTGATCCTGCGGGAGGAAGGCAGCGGAAGCCGCAAATTTGTCTGCGAACTGCTGGAAAAGCTGAACATTCCGGAAAGCTCCCTGCAGGTCACCGCCCGCCTGAACGACCAGGAATCCATCAAAAATCTCGTTGCTAACGGTCTGGGTATTTCTGTCATATCAAAAGCGGCCGCCTGCAGCCCCGGATCGGATCAGAAACTTCTTGTTTTTGATCTTCCGATGGTTGCAGACAGCCGCAGCCTGTATCTGGTTTACCATAAGAATTTTATCTTAAAGCCTTATGTGCATCATTTTATGGAGTTTGTGATCAATTTTTACACCAGATCAAGATACTGATCCTCCAATCCGGGAGTTCTGATATCTCAGAAATATCAGAATTTTCGGATCGTATCATCCTCATCTCCAATATCTTCAATTTTCCTGATCTCCGCAAAATAGCTGTAACCGTTGTCCGTGGTAATCTCTACCCGGTCCCCCACCTTGTGGCGCAGAATAGCTTTGCCAAGAGGTGACTCAATGCTGACCATATTGTGCATGGAGTTGCCGCGGATGCTGGTGACCAGCTTGTAGGTCTCCTCTTCATCGTCATCCTCCATATAGAGGGTAACCGCCTTATTCAGACCGACCTCATCGGATCTTGACTCATCGGAGATCACAATTGCGTTTTTCAGCATATTCTCCAGATAACGGATGCGGCTTTCGTTCTGATTTTTATCCTTCTTTGCCGCATGATATTCAAAGTTCTCACTCAGATCTCCGTGGGCACGCGCTTCCTTGACTGCTTCCAGGCACTTAGGACGCACCTCCAGTTTCCGATGCTCAATCTCTGCCTGAATCTTTTCCACGTCTGATTTTGTCAGTTTTTCTCTCATGATCCCAGTCTCCTTCCTGTCCTTTATTATCAGCCGATACCGCCCATCAGCGCGCCGGCCACCAGTGCCACAAAGGCCGCCGGTACCAGCACATACTTTCCAAGCGGTACAAACCAGACACCAATCTCACGCTTTGCGCCGCGGTTGACTGCCTCCAAGGCAAATTCTTTTCCTGCCACCCAGAAGAACATGATACCCGCAAGCATAGCCCCTAACGGACAAATATAGATGGATACCACATCCATCCAGCCTGATACGATCCCCTGAATAAACAGTGCCACACCGCAGCCGAGCACCGCGATCACTGCAACCGCTGCCGGGCGTTTCAGACCGCAGCGCTCCTGCAGGGTTTCCACCGGAGCCTCGTACAGATTGACCAGGGAACTCATGCCGGCAAACAGGACACAGACATAAAATACCATGCCGCAGATTCTGCCGCCCGGCATGCCGTTAAATACGTTTAGCAGATAAATAAACATCAGACCCGGGCCTCCGGAGGATAACTCCGCTCCGCCTGCCGCCATGCCGGGAATGATCACAAAGGCAGCCAGCAGCGCCGCCAGTGTGTCAAAAAATGCCACATTTCTTGCCGAACCAGGAATATCCTCGGAATCACTTAAGTAGGAACCGTAAATAACTGTTCCATTTCCGGCAATAGACAGAGAAAAAAATGCCTGGCCAAACGCATAGATCCAAAGGCGTACATCCTTTAAGCCTGCCGGATCAATGGTAAAAATATAATGATAGCCGTTCTCAGAACCAGGCAGGGTAAAAATGTATGCGCCAAGTCCCAGAAACAGCACAAATAGCAGCGGCATCATTACCTTGTTGGCTTTTTCAATTCCACCGGCAATACCAAAAGCCATGATGACTGCAGTTACCAGAACTGTGATGACAAGCCAGCTGTTATTTCCAAATCCGGAAGCAGTACCATCGAACAGACCACCAATGGCCCCCATATCCTGTCCCAGTGTATACAGATTTCCGCTAAGCGCCAGAAACGCATACTTGAAAATCCAGCCGACTACTACTGTATAACCGATTGCCAGCGCCATGGAGCCCAGAACCGGGATCATGCCGATCAGCTCTCCCGCCCGTTTCTTTCCGGTCCGAAGCTCTGTGCACATTCCAAAGGCCTTGATGGGGCCGCTCTTGGCCGCACGTCCCAGCGCCATCTCCTCAATCACGCCGGTAGAAGCGATCAAAACCACAAACATCAAATAGGGAAGCAGAAATGTCATGCCACCCCAGTCTGAAACAATGTATGGAAAACGCCAGATATTTCCCATACCAACCGCCGAACCGATGCACGCAAGCACAAAACCGGTCCGGCTTTTAAAACCATCCCTCTCTTTCATTATAAAAACAAATCCCTTTCTGGTGTTAAACTCTGTTCATGCTGACAGGTATACTGATTCTATCATTAAGTAACGGGAATTTCAATCCTGCAAAACAACCGGCATCGGAATGCCAGCCATCCGCAATCACAAAAGTTTGCAGCAACCGGCTCGTCTGTTGTCAGATAAATCTTCCGGTTACGCTTTCCCTGCAGTTTACGATATCGTCCTGTGAGCCGCAGGCAACGATCCTGCCGCCGTCCTCACCGCCGTCCGGCCCCATATCCACAAGATAGTCTGCGGTGCGGATCACATCCAGATCATGCTCTATGACAATCACCGTTGCACCATTATCGATCAGGGTTGCAAAGACCTGAAGCAGGGTTTCTACGTCTTTCGGATGCAGACCAATGGTCGGCTCATCAAAAACAAAAACCGAATCCGTCTGTTTCCGGTCCATTTCGCTTGCCAGCTTTAAGCGCTGTGCCTCTCCACCGGAAAGTGACGGTGTTTCCTCCCCAAGGGTCAGATACCCAAGTCCCAGATCACGCAGGATTTCCAGCTTCGGTCTGACTGAATTCATGTGCCGGCAGTACTGCGCGGCAGCGTTGACATCCATATTCATCAGTTCCGGCAATGACCGTTTTTCTCCATCCTTGTTTGTATAACGGATCCGCTTCGCCTGTTTTCCATAGCGTGAACCACGACACTCCGGACATGGAATATCCACATCGGGCAAAAACTGGACATCCAGTGAGATCATACCGGTACCATCACAGACCGGACACCGCAGACTTCCCGTGTTGTAGGAAAAATCTCCGGCTTTATATCCAAGCCGTTTTGCCTCCGCTGTCCTGCCGTAAATCTTTCGCAGCTCATCATGCACATTCGCATAGGTGGCAACCGTTGAACGCACATTCACGCCGATCGGTGTTGCATCGATCAGCTTGATCTGATGAATTCCATTTGCATCGATCTTCCGGATATGCTCCGGCATACGTTTTCCGTAACAGACTGCCTCCAATGCGGGAACCAGGCTTTCCAGAACCAGCGTTGTCTTTCCGGAACCGGATACTCCGGTGATCACAGTCAGCCGGTGCTTTGGAATATCCACTGTCAGCGGCTTTACCGTATGGATCGATCCGGTTTCCATGTGGATGACTCCATCGGAAAAATCAGCTTTGTGCTTTGTCTTTTTTCCGGCAGTCTCTGCACCGGAGAGATACGGTCCGATGACCGAATCCGGGTTTTTTCCGATGTCACCGATCGTTCCTTTGGCGATCACCGTTCCTCCGTCCGCTCCGGCACCGCGTCCCATTTCCACCAGCCAGTCCGCTTCCTGCAGGATCTGTGTATCATGATCTACCAGCAGGACTGAATTGCCGTCCCGGACAAGATCATGCATCACACCGTTCAACCCCACAATATTTGCCGGATGCAAACCAATGGAAGGCTCGTCCAGAACATATAGAACGCCTGTTGTGCGGTTGCGCACAGCCCTTGCAAGCTGCATCCGCTGCCGTTCCCCCGTGGAGAGCGTGGAAGATGCCCGATCCAGTGTCAGATAGCCAAGCCCTAAATCCATGAGTCGAACAGCTGCTTCCAGATACGACTCACAAACAGCTTCCGCCATATTCCGCATCTCCTCCGGCAGAGCTTCCGGTACACGCTTCACCCAGGCAACAGACTCTTTCAGGGTCATCCTGCAGGCATCTGCCAGCGAAATCCCCATCAGTCTCGGCGCCCTGGCCTCTTCTGAAAGTCTTGTCCCATGACATTCCGGACAAATATCCTCCCGCAGGAATTTCTCAACCCTTTTCATGCCCTTTTCGTCCTTTACCTTATTCAGTGCATTGAGGACAGTTGCCGTGGCACTGTAATAGGTCATATCCAGTTCCCCGACCGCAGCGCTATTCTTATTCTTCGGGACATAGAAGATATGCTTCTTCTCCATCGGACCATCATAGACGATCTCCTTTTCCCGCTCTGTCAGGTCTTTGAACGGAACATTCGTGCGCACCCCCATCTCCCGGCAGACATCTGTCATCAAAGACCACATCAGAGAATTCCATGGCGCAACGGCTCCCTCATCAATGGTTTTATTTTCATCCGGAATCAGTGTTGCACGGTCAACAGTCCGCACCATTCCCGTGCCGCTGCAGCATTTGCACGCCCCGGTGGAATTAAAGGCAAGTTCTTCTGCCCCCGGGGCATAAAAATGCTCCCCGCACTCCGGGCAGACTAATTCTCCATTCATCGCGGCAACATTGATGCTGGGCTTCAGGTAGTGGCCATTCGGACAGCGATGGCTGGCAAGGCGGGAGAACATCAGCCGCAGGCTGTTGAGCAGCTCTGTTGCTGTCCCGAAAGTCGAACGGATGCCAGGAACCGCCGGTCTCTGATGCAATGCCAACGCCGCCGGAACATACAGCACCTCATCCACATCCGCTCTCGATGCCTGCGTCATCCGCCGGCGCGTGTATGTAGAAAGAGATTCCAGATAACGTCTCGATCCTTCGGCATACAGCACCCCCAGCGCAAGAGAGCTTTTACCGGAGCCGGATACTCCGGCAATCCCGACAATCTCATTCAGCGGAATATCAACGCTGATATTTTTCAGATTATGAACTCTTGCGCCTCTGACTTCTATTTTGTCCGGTTTTTTGTCTTTCCCCATGTCAACACCTCCCAGATTTCTCAGGCATAGCAAAATAACAGGTCCTACATATTTACGAATCTCGAAGTATCTCCCACTACGCCCGTGATTTTTATGCTGTCGACTTCGACATGGCAGCTGTAGCAGACAATTTGGACACCTGCCCTGGCAGCCTTCACAAGTGCCTCCTTAAATTCCGGTTGCGCCCCCTCGTTTGGCAGCACACAATGAATGCCATTCATCTGAATCACAAAAGCAATTGAGCAATGGTAGCCTTCCTTTGCCGCCTTTGTCAGTTCCTGTAAGTGCTTCACGCCTCGCTCCGTCGGTGCGTCCGGAAACAATCCGGTCCCCGGATGCAAATCATCTGCCAGCGTGCAGCCCTTCACTTCAGTCAGAAATCTTTCGCCATTACTTTCCATGTAAAAATCAATTCTGGATTCTCCGTAAGTATATTCCGGTTTCACAAGATCGTAGTTCAGGCTCATTAACTGCTGTTTCATCAGCATATTCGGTGCCAGGCTGTCTATATTCACCCACTTCAGCCTTTGCTTATATACAGAAATCAGATCGTATGCCGTTTTTCGATTCGCGTTCAATGTCTTTTGCAGCGTCACCTTTGCTTTCGGCAGAAGCAGTTCCTGCAAACGACCAGTATTTTTTACATGAACAATCTCCGGTTCTCCGTCAATCAGCACCTCCGCTGTAAAACGGTTGATTCTGCGGACAAATATCCCAGTAACTGTATTTTCATAAATGATTGTCGGTTTCTGTTTCATCATATATCATCCTCTTTCTCATCATTCAGGCTTTCTCTCAGAGACAAACTCTTTTTCTGTATCATTTATAGCCAATACTCATCTTTTGACATGATCATATTCCTCCGCGTCTTTCGGCTTTTTACCCAAAAGCACAAGTATAGCAAGTGCGGTCAGTACAATGATCAGTCCTGTAATCAAAAGCACTGTAGGAATTTCCCTAAAAAAGAAAACGCCAAATACCATTGCCGCAACCGGCTCACAGGAACACAGAATAGATGCCTTTCCCGCCTCCATATGATCCAGTGCTACTGTATAAAAAGCATAAGGACACATTGCTGTACACAAAGAATGCATCAGCATGAACAAGGTATTTCTTACCGGATCCACGGTAATATAATGAGCAATACGTCCCCACTGGGTAAACGGAAGCAGGACAACCGCAATTGCGACCATGCTGTAAAAGGTAATTGTAAGTGCCGGATAATCTTTTTTCATTCCGATTTTTGAAAACACACTATACAATGCGTAAAAAACAGCACCAGCACCTCCCACGAAAATCCAGATATCTGTGAGCCTTATCTTAAAATATATCGGATGGCAGATCGCGATCCATGCTCCGAGAAGGACAATTGCCAGAAGCACTCGGGATGAAATAATCGAGGTGCTGTTCATATTCTCACTTAATTCGCGTACAAAAATTCCGGCTGAGCCAAAACAGATTCCCGCAATAATTGGCATAATATTGTAAATTTGTTTCATAATTTCACTTATACTCCTTCCATACGCAACAAATAGCGGAGTAAACTCAATTTTACAAACCTGCCAGCGCCAGGAATTTTTTATCTGACTGGACACTCTGTGTTAGAAACTGACCGTCCCGAAACAGGGCATAGGTCGTGACCGGTGTAGGTACATTCTGTGCAGATTCTTTGTCAGTAATATGGGTAGCCTTGAACGGGATACCATGCTCCTTCGCCGCCTCCTGCACCCTTGGCACCCAATAATAGGTATATGGACACTGATCGGTGTAATAGAGAACAAAACCTGCTTCCTTAATCACCGGATGTTTCGCACATTCCTTGAAATGCGGCGGCTGTGTGCCCGATTCAATTGGAAGATACATGAGATTGATCCCGCAGTCGGATATGTCTGCCGCACAAAACCCCTTATAAGTAAGGAATTTCGGGTCAGCGAGGAATTCCCGCTTCCGGCCCTCCGCACACAGAATACAAATACCTTTCTTTCCCTGCTCCTTAGCATCACGGATACACGCCTCCAGCAGATCATTCGAGTATCCGTGTCCCTTCATAGAACCAGATACCCATAGGCAGTTAATGTAAAGATAACCATCTGCCGCAATAGGAACCCAGGCATTTTCAGCCGGAATGTATTCGATAAAACATTTGCCGCGTTCTTCGCTGCGATAGAAAACAAGTCCATCATCAAAGCGTTGTCTCAGCCATTCCTTTTTTGCAACACTCTGCCTGCCGGACATGGCGCAGCAGATATGTTCCTTGTCAATATTTTCTTTTGTGATCCGAATATATTTCATCCGTTATTCCTCCAATACTCCCAGTTTTACTTTCCCTTTTCCCATGAATGTGGTTTCTACCGCGCTCAGTTGTTCTTTCATTTTTGTTTTGGTAAGAGCAATTCATCGTACATTGCCTCAAACAGTTTCATAAAAAACGCTTTGCTATCAACCTCATCCACTAACAGCATTTCTTTTGCTGGAAAAGTGACTTCAAACTATTCAACCCCCTCCGGGTCGTCAGTATAGCGCACACCCGATAGCGCTTCGCAGCCACTGCATAGCCCTTGACCAAACCTGCCATGATCCAGCCCAGATAGACAATCTCCGCTCCGACAAAAAAGGACGCAGCGCTTTTCTTCTTCGCCATCCTTCATGTTGTTCTCCCCTTCTTTCTGTAATCAGACTCAACCTTGGCAATAAAGCGATCAATATGTGTCGCCAGCAAAGAAGAAGCAAATTCTTTTTCCTCTGCACCATCGTAGACACTGTATAAAAGATACATTGGGCCATAGAATTCCAACGCCAGCTGCATAGCGTCCTCATCAGAATCTGCCAGCTTGCGAAAGATGGCCGCCATGTACTCCAGAGGACCTCCCGCCAGATAATCGTGGTGAAGCTGTGCAAGCTTTGGATCACGGTATTGCTCCAGCGTCAGCATTTTACGGAAATTGGAGGAAAACGGTTCCTTTGTCCAATGATCAAACTGGGCAAGGCTGTATGTGCGAATTTTTTGAATTGGTGTATGCAGATAAGCTTCCGCCAAGCCGTCCGGTTCCGTTTCCGGCATTTCATACGCCTCAGCGCGCTCATAGTCCATCCTGTTCATCCGCTCCACGATCTTATCTAAGATTTCTTGTTTGCTGGCATAATGCTTATATAAGGCGGCTTTCGTAAATCCCAACTGCCCTGCAATATCATTCATAGATGTCCCCAGATAGCCGTTCTGCGCAAACAACTCCAGTGCTGTTCTCAAAATCCGTTCCTTTGTACTCTCTGCCATAATTATCCCCTTTATTAAAGTAACCATTCGGTAACTTCATTATAGTTACCGAATGGTTACTTGTCAAGAACTAATCAAAAAATATACTCTTGCATTAAAGAACCGGAAAACGGGCAACGCCTTGCTTTCGCAACCACAGGAATACCTTTCAGCGCTCTCTCCAAAAATATTCTGTTGTGTCTCCCTCGAAACAGATTTTGCTGTAGCTCATATCCAATCCTCTGGAAGTTGTGTACTGAAATGTCTGCCCGCTCTGAAGACGACGCTTATTTCCTAACTTGAGTACAATTCCATCTGGGGCTCCCACTTGAACATCCCCCTGCTCTGGGTCAAATTCATACCAGTAAATGGTATCTCTCTGGACCATAAAATAGAGGGGGCTGCTCCTATCCCCGTCAGGATACCAATATCCCTCGGCGACTGTGTTGTCGTTATCATCGGAAGAGATGATTTCATGTTCCTGTGTGCGCATATCCTCAATGGAGTCATAACCCAGTTGCTCCGCCGGATTATCATCGGTGAAGTCATAGTTGGTGTCCTCAATCACACCGGGGATATAGTAATCTTCGTTTTCACCTTCACTGCTGCCCACTCCGCAAGCGGCAAGGCTAAGACATGTGACCTGCGCCAGCAGAAAAACCATACATTTATTCCAACCCTTCATTTTACCGTTCCTCCTAAGTCAAATATAAAATCCACCGTACAGATATTATACGTCGGATTAAAAAAGATAACCATTAACCAAAGGTTAGGATCGGGCACAGATGTTCATAACAACCACCCTCATACGGAAGATCGCAAATTGCCGCAGGCATAAGTTCCAAAGCGGATAACTGTTCTAAAATGAAATGAAGATACTCTTTACTTGATGTCATTATTCCTCCTGTTCAAAACAGCTGTCCCGGCAGCTTCTGCTTTTCTTTTACCGGGAAGGTGGCTTCAAACCGTTCAAACTCCTCCGGATCTTTCTCACAGACAAAATACCCATCGGGGTCTTTGTAAGTGCCGGAAATGTCGTCCAGAAATCCGGATTTCAGTTCTTTGATGAGAAAATAGTCCGCATCCGGGTCGTCGGCATAGCGTACGCCCCTGGTTTTGGCCGGAACAAAGCCAGACTTGCCGTAAAAGTCAATATTACCGGTAATGGCAAGCGCTCCTGCGCCCATTTCCCTGGCTTTTTCCATGGAATAGTCAAGCAGCTGCTTTCCATAGCCCTGCCGCTTGTATGCGGGTGCAATGCTGATGGGGCCGAAGGTCATGATCGATACCTTTCGTCCATCATCACAGTCAATCTCCGACTGCACATAGATAATCTGCCCGATCAGCTCACCGTCCAGTTCCATCAAAAAATCCAGCTCCGGCACAAATGCCGGGGCATTCCGATAACAGTGCAGCACATAGTGCTCCATACAGCCGGGCCGGTAAACATTCCAGAATGCCTCGCGGGTCAGGTTTTCGGCAGCTCTGTAATCGTTTTTCGTTTCCAGACGAATAATAATATTCTTTTCTGACATAACTTTTTCTCCTTCTCTCTTATCAATGATTTTGCATGATCGGCAGCAGAATATTTTCGCTTCTCACTGCACCGCTCAATACTGAATCTTGATCCTTCTGCACGCATCACAAAAGTAAGCTTCCACGCTTGTGCGGCCGTCAACCATGAAGCAGGTGAGCTTTACAAAGCCATCCTCGTTTTTTGCATGTTCCAAGGCGCTCGCCATTTCCAGTGTTGGTAGTGTAAATAATTGCATCCATAGCAGATCCTCCCTTCAAAATAAATAAGACGCAGCGCATGATCGATTTTGCGATCAGCACTGCGTCTTAGCGTCTGGCTGTTTGGTTTCAATGATAAAATTTTTTGCGTTGATAATACTCTCATGCCTGCATTTGGGACAAAACAGAGGAAAAGTTACTAATTCCGTCTCCCGCAATATCTGCAAGCGCGTCTTGGCACCGCACCACGGGCATAAGACCCAGCGCTTTTCTTCTTCGCTATCTTTCATGTTGTTCTCCCCTTCTTTCTGTAATCAGACTCAACCTTGACAATAAAGCGATCAATATGTGTTGCCAGCAAAGAAGAAGCAGATTCTTTTTCCTCAGCACCGTCGTAGACACTGTATAAAAGATACATTGGACCATAGAATTCCAGCGTCAGCATTTTACGCAAATTAGAAGAAAACCTCTCCTTTATCAAAGTAACCATTCGGTAACTCTATTATAGTTACCGAATGGTTACTTGTCAAGAACTAATGAAAAAATATACTCAATCATAGAATTGAATCCGCCGATGGTATTCCGTCCCCAACCTTGGCGGGGAAGCAAAAAAAGCCGCTGACGGAGGGGTCTTTCAAATCATTGTAAAGAAAAATCATCTTCTGTTCATTCATAGACACCATCTGTAAGCGATACCTTGTGGCTATAAAATTGGGCAAATGCTTAAACTCTACATCATCATAGATAACCTTGACTCCCAGAACTTTATCGAGATATTCCATGTCATCACCTGCAATCTTAACTCTTTTTCTGTGTTATAACTCTTTTTGAGTTAAGATACAATATTTGAGTTAAAACCTTCATGCGGGAAGAGTCCCTCTTTCTGTTTTCGTTTATTTCTGATCTTTAAAGATTTTTCACAAACAGTGCCCGGATAGCGTTGAGGACGGCTATAATCATCACGCCCACATCAGCAAACACGGCCAGCCACATATTGGCGAAGCCCAGAGCGACCAGCACGAGGCAGGCCAGTTTTACGCCGATGGCCACCACGATGTTCTGATAAACGATGCCAAGGCACTTGCGGGAGATTTTGATTGCTTTGGAGATCTGCAAGGGGTCATCATCCATCAGGACCACATCAGCAGCCTCAATGGCGGCGTCAGAACCCATGGCACCCATAGCGATGCCGATATCTGCCCGGCGAAGCACCGGGGCATCGTTGATGCCATCTCCCACAAAAGCCAGTTTTTCTTTCTCTGGTTTGTTCTGAATCAACTGCTCCACTTTCTCCACCTTGTCAGCAGGAAGCAGTTCACTGTAAACCTCATCCAACTCCAAAGCGGAGGCCACACTGTCAGCCACCTTCTTGGCGTCACCAGTAAGCATCACAGTCTTGCGAACCCCAGCCGACTTTAATGCCTGGATGGCTTCCTTGGAGTGAGGCTTCACGATGTCGGAAATAACAATATGTCCGGCATATTTCCCGTCAATCGCCATGTGAATAATGGTGCCTACGCTGTGGCACGGAATAGCCTGGACCCCCAGACGATTCATGAGCTTGTCGTTACCAGCTGCCACCTGATGACCGTCCACCGTAGCGATGACACCGTTG
>NZ_DBFCCJ010000084.1:0-3587 GCF_048380235.1 Ventrimonas sp.
CTCGTGCGCTTTGCGCACTCAGACAAGGGTCTCCGGTCTGGCGCTATGCTCGCGCACAAAGAAAATTCCAATGTGTCTGCTTGTTCTGCATGACCGCCCCGAAACTTCTGCTGTACTGGCTATTCTACAATAATAAACATAGCCAGAACGTTGCTGACGAAAGCCTGTAAATCCGGCTTTTATCTGATAGTAGCGTTCTGGCTGCGTTTTATTTCATGATAGAGTTATACGGGTTGTAGTCAATATTTTTTTGTAGCGGAGTCAATACAGCAGGAAGTGAATGAGACCGCTTTCCGGGATTTTCAGCATATCAGGTGTTTGCATCTTGAACACACGTGTACGAATGCAGCGGATGTAATCCGATGCAGGCGAACGCGTGTTGTGAGAGCAAGCAAACAACGATATGTGAAAATAGAGGAAAGCGGTCTCGTTCTCTTCCGGACCTTTATTCGTTCCGTCCAATAATTGCAATTTTCTATTTGTGCTCTTCCTTTGATTCTGTCTGAGCATTCGTTGCTTCAGTTTTATCCATTCCTTTTTGTTTTCTGGTTTTGCGTCTTTTTAAAGGTTTTTTAAGAATGATAACTGCAATGAAAACCAATACGGCGAATACAGCCAGAATCGGGAGACTGGAGATGAACCATACTAGAAAATCAACCGAAGATATCTTCAACGTATTAAAACTGCGGCTGAGACCTTTCTGGATGCGGACTGGGATGGTGTCCGGGTCAGTGGAGGTAAGAACCTGAACTTCCTGAATGGAGAGGTAAACCGTGCTGTATATGATCTGGTTATCCAGGGTGCGAAGCTGGGATTCTATGGATTCCAGCTGGTAGCGGACTTCGGAAAGACGGGCTTCCAGTGCAATAACGGCATCGATGGACTCAGCTTTTTCCAGAAGTTCCCATAACCGGTCCTGTTCCATCTGCAGAGTCTTTTTCCGGCTGGTGATGTCGGTGTATTGCAAGGTAACATCCTGAACACTTTCATTTTTGTAGGTAACATTTCCCTGACCGGACACTTCGGTGAGAAAGGCATCCAGCTTGTTTTCCGGGATACGGGCTGTGATGTTGGAATAGCGGCTGGAACGCTCACCGGACCAGTACAGGCTGTTGCCGGAGACATCGGCTTGTTCTATGTAGCCGCCAAAGAAAGTAACAGCATCCGAAATAGATTTTGTGAGTGCGTCAAATTCCCGTGTTTCCAGATTCATACTTACATTGCGGATCAGTTTGCGTTCGACAGGTGCAGGAGAAGTTTCATCCGAAGTTCTGGCCGGATCAGTTCCCGGATTGGAGACTTCCTGAGAAAGTACGGTTTCCTGAGAAAGTTCTGCAGAACCGGAATCAGTGGAGAAATCTTCCGGAGCGGCTTCATGGTTTCCGGCGGCAGCGTATGTCTCAGCCTCTGCATCGTTACTGAAACTTGTGGAAGATTTGTAAAGGCTGGCAGGCATGCCGGCTGACGTATCATAAGCAGCTGCCGTCTCTGATTTGTAGGATGAAGCCGATGCTGCTCCACAGCCGGTCAGTGAGGCAGAAGCCAGTGCAAGGAAAATGGCTGAAGTAAGCATGATGTGTCGGATACTTTGCTTTGAATATTTTGAAAACAGGGTTTTCGTCATAATCAGAACCTCCTTTCTTTGTCTTCATTATCTCATATTTATGGGATAAAACAAGGCATTTGGGGGAATCTTAAGCAGTTGTCAAGTGAATTGTAAGAAAGCAGAAAAGCGGCGCTAACTCGGAAACAGGAACTTCTGAACGGAAAAACAGGTGTGGAACAGCAGTGGTTGTGGATTTTGCCAATTTTGTGGAACCCACTTGTATAGTGTGCTGATTTTAGGTATAATAACGTGAGATACATCAAGATAATACTGGGATATTTCGGTTTTATCACAAAAAATAGGGAGGAAGACTCGTGAACAGAGAGAAGATTGTTGTAATCGACTTCGGCGGTCAGTACAACCAGCTGGTTGCCCGCCGCGTGCGTGAATGCAATGTTTATTGTGAGATTTATTCTTACAAGACTGATATCGAAAAGATCAAAGAAATGAATCCAAAGGGCATTATCCTGACCGGCGGCCCGAATAGTGTGTATGAGGAAGGCGCTGCTACCTGCAGCAAAGAATTGTTTGAGCTTGGCATTCCGGTGCTGGGACTGTGCTACGGTGCGCAGCTCATGAGTCATGTATTAGGCGGTCATGTCTGCAAGGCTCCTGTTCGTGAGTATGGAAAGATTGAAGTAACTGTGGACAAATCCAGTAAACTGTTTGGCAACGTATCTGAGAAGACAATCTGCTGGATGAGCCATAATGACTATATTGAGAAAGAAGCACCGGGCTTTAAGATCATTGCCCACACTTCAGACTGTCCGGTTGCAGCTGCAGAGTGCGAGGAGAAAAATCTTTATGCAATCCAGTTCCATCCGGAAGTACTGCATACCGTGGAAGGAACTAAAATGCTGTCCAACTTCGTATATGAAGTCTGTGGCTGTGCAGGTGACTGGAAGATGGATGCCTTCGTAGAAAATACCATCAAGGCAGTTCGTGAGAAAGTCGGCAAAGGTAAAGTGCTCTGTGCATTGTCCGGTGGAGTAGATTCTTCTGTAGCAGCTGTTATGCTTGCAAAAGCAGTTGGTGACCAGCTGACCTGCGTATTCGTAGATCATGGCCTGCTCCGCAAGAATGAGGGCGATGAGGTCGAGGAAGTATTTGGACCAAATGGCCCGTACAACTTAAACTTTATCCGTGTCAACGCACAGGATCGTTTCTACGCGAAATTAAAAGGAGTAGAGGAACCGGAACGCAAACGTAAGATTATTGGCGAGGAGTTTATCCGTGTATTTGAGGAAGAAGCAAAGAAAATCGGCACTGTAGATTTTCTGGTACAGGGAACCATCTACCCGGATGTAGTAGAAAGTGGTCTGGGCGGTGAGTCAGCTGTCATCAAGTCTCACCACAATGTCGGAGGACTTCCTGACTATGTTGATTTCAAGGAGATTATTGAGCCGCTGCGCGATCTGTTTAAGGACGAGGTCCGCAAGGCAGGTCTGGAGCTTGGAATTCCGGAAAAACTGGTATACCGTCAGCCGTTCCCGGGACCGGGCCTCGGAATCCGTATCATCGGCGAAGTAACCGCTGAAAAAGTAAAAATGGTGCAGGAGGCAGATGCTATTTACCGTGAAGAAATCGCAAAAGCAGGTCTTGACCGCAGCATCGGCCAGTACTTCGCAGCGCTGACCAACATGCGTTCTGTAGGCGTTATGGGTGATGAGAGAACATATGACTATGCCATCGCATTAAGAGCAGTGAACACCATTGACTTCATGACTGCAGAAGCAGCCGAGATTCCGTGGGAGGTGCTTGGAAAAGTATCCAGCAGAATTGTGAATGAAGTGAAGCATGTGAACAGAGTACTGTATGACTGCACTGGTAAGCCGCCGGCAACGATTGAGTTTGAATAAATCGAGTTGCTTAAAAAAGCCAGTGTTTATGCGGGTTTCAGCGATTTCGATTAGTCTTTTGATAACAAATTGATAACAGTCATAGCAAGTGCCATTATTCTTGTTATCCAGTGGTTTATGGG
>NZ_DBFCCJ010000085.1:0-17767 GCF_048380235.1 Ventrimonas sp.
GCAAAGCGCACGAGTTTGGGTCGCAGGTCTGGCAATAGGCGGCGGAGCGCACGAAGTACAAAATTCCACTCAGTGTCTGCGGTTCTGTATGACCGCCCCGGAACTTCGGACCTTATTTGGTTTTATGAAGCAAATTTTTATTGGGCTCCGATCAGGTTATCGGTGCCGGGTTGAAGATGCACATGTCGTTGTGGAATCCGTACTGATCACTGTACGGCTGCTTTGTTCCGCTTGCCACATCTAGGATCATGTCGAAGATCTGCTGGCCGACATCTGCGATGGTTTTCTCACCGGTAGCCACATCACCGGCAGAGATGTCGATCATGTCGAACCAGTGGTTCTTTAACTCGTTACGGCTGCAGACCTTGATAACCGGGCTGATGTCCAGTCCATACGGAGTTCCGCGTCCGGTCATGAATACCTGAAGGCCGATACCGCTTGCAACCTGGCTCGGTCCACAGACGATGTCGCTGGCCGGGGTAGCTGCATAGATCAGGCCGTGCTTGGTCGGCTTCTGAGCCGGGGAAAGTACTTCCACGATCTGGCTGGTACCGCTCTTTGCGATACTTCCCATTGCTTTCTCTACGATATTCGCAAGTCCGCCTGCCTTATTGCCAGGAGTCGGGTTTGCATCACGGCCTACGCCGCCCTCTGCAAGGTACTTATCGTACCATTTCATCTCCTCTGCCAGACGGTCACGGGTGTGGGCATCCGGGCAGCGTGCTGCCAGCATGTGAACGCCGTCGCGAACCTCGGTAACCTCACTGAACATAACGGTAGCGCCGCCACGAACCAGCATATCTGCTGCGTAACCTGCACTCGGGTTAGCGGAGATACCGGAGAATGCGTCACTGCCGCCGCACTGCATACCGATCAGCAGGTCGCTTAACGGAAGCTCCTCACGGGTTCTCTTGTTCAGCTTCTGCAGCTTTTTATCTGCCATTTCCAGAATTGCGTTCATCATAGCGTCATGACCAGCGTAGTCCTGAAGAGTCAGAACGTTCTCCGGGGTAATATCCTCCGGCGGAAGTACGCGGTCGTAGGTCAGCTTCTCACAGCCAAGGCCTACTACCATGATCTCACCGCCAAAGTTCGGATGACGGATGACATTGGTGATCGCGCGGATCGGGATATATGCTAACGGTGCGTTGATCGCAACACCACAGCCATACGGATGGGTAACTGCTACCACACCATCTACATTCGGATACTTCGGAAGCAGTTCCTTCTTAATGCGCTCTACTGCTACCTTTAATACGCCAGCCGCACACTGAACCGTGGTTACGATTCCCAGAAGGTTTCTGGTGCCTGCCGGACCCTCGGCATTGCGGTAACCCATCCAGGTGGTTCTGGTCGGCATCGGAAGATCCTCCACCGGTACCAGGTTGGTGCCGTACTCCATATCATCTACAGACGGGCTCTGCGGGAGATCCAGCATATGCTCATTGATCCAGTCACCCTTCTTGATATCGTTAATCGCATAGCCGAGAACAACGCCGTAACGAATGATCTCTCCGCCTGCCGGGATATCGCACAGGGCAATCTTATGAGCCTGCGGAATATCCTGATTGGTCACAAGACCTTCCATGATCTCGGTGCCAGCCTTCAGATCCTGAACAGCTACAACAACGTTATCCTGGTCTTTGATCTTGACATACAAACGTGCCATACATTTCCTCCTTCTTCGTCTCGCACTGCGGTTTTGCTCGAACCTGCAATGCTTTAACTCCTTGTTGATAATCATATTATAATGCAGGAAATGTCATAAGTAAAATTAATTCTTTTTTTCAAAAACTTAGTTTTTGTAAGTTCTATTCATACAGATCCAATACGATCTTCGTGGAAACATCCTTGGCTGTTCCGGTCCGTCTGTCGACCTCAAAGGTTTTTAAGGTGCTTCCAATCTCATCCGGGCGGCTCTCTTCCTGAACTACAACGGTATATTTGTACTGGTTTTTGCTGTCTACCCGGTAATGCAGCACAATATCCTCAGAAATTTTCCTATTGAACCAGCCGGCACGGTTTACCGCATTCTCCACCAGATAGCAGACGGAAGTCTCATCCAGGGACGGATGGCTGTTCCACACCCCATTTTCCGCATCCAGGTCATACCAGACACCGCCAATCTTCTGCCAGCCGGATGCCAGGCTGCCATCGTCTTCTTTGTAAGTCCAGTCTCCGTTTTCTGCCTGCTGCCACTCGGCTGCGTAAGCCTTAAGCTCTGTCTCGGTGCCAACCGCAAAAACAGCTGCGCTTCCAGCTGCCAGCAAAAATGCTCCTGCCAGAATGCCCTTCATGGTTTTCTTTATTTCTCCCTGTCTGAGTTTCATAAATATCGCCCTCTTCTTTCTATCTGCAATTGTATTTCATCTTACCAGAAGAATATGACCGTTCTGTGAAGCAAAGCAAAACTTTTTCCGTTTTTCCTCAGACGCGCAAAAGGACCTTCCCCGAACCGGAGAAAGCCCTTTCGCATATCTATGTTTTGGAACCAGGGAGGACTCTGCTATTTGCAAAGCTTTTTGAATTCATCTGCCACAAACTGTACCTGGGTTCCGATGATGACCTGAACGGAGGTCTTGCTCGGACGCATCACGCCTGCAACGCCTGCGGATTTGATCCGTTTCTCATCCACCTTCGTGTAATCCTTGATTTCCAGACGAAGTCTGGTGATGCAGTTATCGATAGAAGCTACGTTCTCCGGACCGCCTACGCCTTCCAGAACGATCTTTGCTACCTGAGTAAAGTCATTGTTTGCAAGTTTCACCTGAGTTTCATCTGCGTCATCATCCTCACGCCCCGGAGTCTTCAGGTTAAACTTAACGATAACAACACGGAATACTACATAGTAAATCACGCCGACAGCCAGGCCAACCGGAATCAGCAGCCACGGGTTCTGTGCCAGCGGAGTAAAGGAGCTGAGTACCATATCTACCGCACCGCCGGAGAAGGAGAAGCCTGCACGGATTGGAAGTGCTACGGTAATACCAGCGGTGATGCCTGCTAACAGAGCATGTACCACATACAGACCAGGAGCCAGGAACATGAAAGAGAACTCGATCGGCTCGGTTACGCCGGTAAAGAAGGAACAGAATGCTGCGGATGCAAGCAGTCCGTATACCATTTTCTTTTTAGCCGGTTTTGCAGTCTGATACATAGCCAGGCAGGCTGCCGGAAGACCAAACATCATGAACGGGAAGAAACCGGTCATGTACATACCTGTCTGTCCGTAAACACCGGTGTTGCCCCAGAAATTACTTAAATCACTGATTCCGGCTACATCGAACCAGAATACAGAGTTCAGTGCATGATGCAGACCGAACGGGATCAGCAGACGGTTGAAGAATGCGTAGATACCTGCACCCAGAGCGCCCATGCCGATAAAGGTCTCACCCAGAGTAACCAGTGCACCGTAAACTAACGGCCATACAAAGAACAGAACAAGTGCTGCCACGATAGAATACAGTGCGGTGAAGATCGCAACTGCACGCTTGCCGCTGAAGAATGCCAGCGCATCCGGAAGCTTTATGGATTTGTACTTATTGTAGCAGTTCGCACCGATCAGACCGGAAACAATACCAACGAACTGGTTCACGATCTTGCCGAACGCCGGAGCTGCCTCGTGACCGGTGATACCGGCAACGGAACCGCTGCTTAAGAGCGTAGTGATCATGTACATGGAAACCAGGCCTGCCAGACCTGCTGTACCATCACTGTCATCTGCCATGCCGACTGCAACACCAATTGCAAACAGCCAGGACATATTGTCGATCAGCGCTCCGCCGGCCTTGATCAGGAACAGACCGATGGAATAACTCAGGCCTCCTGCCGTGAAGCCCTGAACCTCACCTGCCATTGCCGCAGGTGCCAGAATGTATCCGATTCCCATCAGGATACCGCATACCGGAAGACATGCTACCGGAAGCATTAAAGCTTTGCCCAGTCTCTGGAAAAACTTCATCATAATGTAAAACCCCTTTCTTTTTTCGCCTCTCGGCGTTTTCTTTATTTGAACCATTCCCCAATGGATTCAAATCTCTTTTGCATATAACAACAGCCATGAAAGAGCCGGATTGCCAGCTCACTTCTGCAGGATCTGCGCAATTGTCTTTACTGCCTGCTCTGCATCTTCGCCACACGCCTGGATTTCAATAAAATCTCCGGCTCTGGCCTCCATGGCCATCAGTTCCAGGATGTGATCCGCCCTTGCTGTCTTCTCCCCTGAGCAAAGCCGGATCTGTGCATTCAAGCCTCCCGCTGCCGCAAAAATCTGTGCAGCATTGCGGACATGAAGCCCCTCCGGATCCCGAAGTCTGACCGTAATACAGCTCGTATCTCCTCACTCCGTTCTTTTCATAATTATAAGGTAATGATTGGATCAGCCGGTTTTACCTGCATTCCGGTGTGGCAGACCATATCCGGAAAATCCGGTGTATTGCAGATGAGGACCGGCGTGATCACATCGTATCCGGCTGCACGGATCTGCTCTAAATCTGCCGTGATCAGAAGATCTCCGGCCTGAACACGGTCTCCCTGCTTTACATGGGCCGTAAAATACTGTCCCTTTAACTGCACCGTATCCAGCCCGATATGGACAATGACTTCAGCACCGTTATCTCCCCTGATGCTGACGGCATGTCCGGTGTCGAACATCACTGTGACCTCACCGGAAAGCGGTGCCCTGAATTCTCCTTCGGACGGCTTCACAGCCACACCCTTTCCAAGGATCTCCTGCGCAAAGGCAGGATCATTCACTTCACTCAACGGAACTACTGAACCGGATACCGGTGATAATACCTCAGCCGCCTCCTTTTTCCCTCCAAACATTTTTTTCAGTGTCTGAAACATAACGCCCTTCCCCTTTCTTTTTTCTGCCATCCATTTCCGTCTGTGTTTTCTGCATGCCGCCGATGCACTCCCCCTGTGACAGCGTTTTTCTTAAGCCTGAGAACTGCAATTTCTAACCCGTCGGATATGAACAGACAGATATGATACCTCTTCCTCCGACACTTCATGGCCGTAGGTCTGCCAGATAAACTCCTTCACACCTCTGCTGCAGGCGTATTCCTCCGGATACATCTGCCGGATCATGGCATGAAATTCTTCCAGACCGGCTCCGTCATCCAGTGACTCTCCGCTGTAGATCCGGTGTGCCAGAAAACGCAGATGCGTGATCATGCGCTCGTAGCTCGTGGAGGTTTCATCCAGCTCTATATGAAAATAATCTCCCACTAATTTAAGGACATCCTGAATGATCTTTGTCATGTCAATGGTGTCACGCATGCGTGTGTTGTACTCCGCATTCACAATGTGCAGGGCGATGGAAGCCGCCTCATCGGCCGGAAATGTAATTCCCAGCCTTCGCTCGATCAAGTCCAGCGCAAACGTGCCGATCAGGTATTCCTCCCGATAAAAGGTCCGCACCTCCCGAAGCAGCGGATTGCTGAACAGCATCTTCTTCTGGTAACGCTCAATCGCAAAATTGATGTGATCCGTCAGCGTAAGATAAATGTTGTGGTTCAGCTTTTTGTTCATGACGCCTTTGGCATACTGGATCACCTCTGCTGAAATCTGAAGCCGCTCCGGCGGAAGCTTCTGGACCAGGCTTTTGAACTGATCCATAACCCCCGGATTGTCGAGACGGAATACCTTTTCGATCAGCTCACCCGGAATATCCATGCCCGCCCGAAGCTGAAAGCCAATGCCCCTTCCCATAACGACCACTTCCCGACCGTTTTCCAGGGCACTGACTACATTATTGTTAATCACTTTTTCAATTTTCATACTCATCCACCGGTCTGATCCGTTTTCTATAGAAAATAAAAAAAACCAATTCTGAACAAATATCTGCATCACAAAATATCGTTCAAAATTGGTTTTGCCTGCCGTACAGTAACAACCCAATCTGTTGCTATTCATCATAATGATAAATTCATAATATCATGATTTTGACGTCATGTCAACTTAATTTTATCCTTTTATTGTCTATTTTCAACAATTTAATTACAGATGTGCAATGATCGCCTTCTCATACTCAATCGTTGTAGCGGTTCCTCCGATATCCGGTGTGAGAACACTTCCATCCTCCAGCACCAGGTCCACTGCCTTGCGGATCTTGGCCGCAACGTCTTTCTTTCCGATATGCTCAAGCAGCATGCATGCGGACCATAAAAATGCAGTTGGATTTGCGATTCCCTGTCCTGCAATGTCAGGAGCACTGCCGTGAACTGCCTCGAACATGGCAAAATCTTTGCCCAGGTTGCTGGATGGCAGCAGTCCCAGCCCTCCGATCAGACCGCTGACCAGATCAGATAAAACATCACCATACAGGTTTTCTGTTACGATAATATCAAATTTTTCCGGATGCATGACCAGCTGCATCGCCACATTATCTACGATCTTGTCATCTGCCGCAATATCCGGGTATTCCTTACTGATATCATAGAAGATATCACGGAACATTCCGTCTGCCATTTTCATGATGTTTGCTTTATGAACGCAGGTCACTTTTTTACGGTTGTGGCTTACTGCATAGTCGAAGGCAGCACGGATGATACGCTCACAGCATTTTCTGGTAATGATCTTAATCGAATGCACGGTATCCTGATCGATCATCTCTTCTACGCCTGCATACAGATCCTCTGTGTTTTCACGGAAGATAACGATATCTACATTTTCAAATGCAGTTTTTACGGCAGAGTTTGTCTTTGCAGGACGGATATTTGCGTAAAGATCATATTTCTTTCTTAAAGTAACATTTAAAGAGCGGAAGCCCTTTCCCAAAGGAGTTGTGATCGGGGATTTTAATAAAACATGGGTCTTTTCCATGGAAGCATAGCCCTCTTTCGGGATCAGCTCGCCGTGTGCTTCGTATTCTGCAGCACCTACATTAAAAACCTCATAATTTAAATCTGCTCCTGCTGCGTCTAAGATTCTTAAAACGCTGTCTGTGATCTCCGGTCCGATTCCATCGCCTTTAAATACGGTAATTGTATCCATCATCATTATCTCTCCTCCATGACTGTGTATTCTTTATTATCTCCTACATATTTTGTTGCAGGACGCATGATCCTTCCATCATAAAGCTTATTTTCAATGTTGTGGGCAACCCAGCCAACCATACGGCTGCACACGAACAATGGTGTATAAAGGTCTCTTGGGATGCCAAGCATTTCATAAGCGAAACCACTGTAATAATCTACATTGGTAGGAAGTGCAACTCCCTTGCGCTCCTTCATAGTTTCCAGAGCAATGCGTTCAAACCTCTGACGGAAATCAAATTCCGTCATCATCTTCTTTTCCTTTGCCACTTCTAAGCAGCGGGCTCTTAACATCTCTGCCCGCGGATCGGAAATGGTATAAACTGCATGGCCAAATCCGTATACAAGTCCGGTGCGGTCATATAATTCACCGTCCATCAGCTTGTTTACTGCAGCCCTGATCTTCTTGTCATCTGCCGTATATCCGCCGGTTTCTTCCAGGACTGCATCCATCATTTCAGCAACCTTAATGTTTGCACCTCCGTGTCTTGGTCCCTTCATGGAGCCAATGCTTCCGGAAACTGTAGAATAAATATCGGTACCGGTAGAAGCGATCACTACATTCGTAAAGGTGGAGTTGTTGCCGCCGCCGTGATCTGCATGAAGGATGAGGATGGTGTCTAACAGTCTTGCCTCTTTATCAGAAAATGTCTGATCCTTTCTTAAAAGGCTTAAGAAGTTTTCTGCAATGGAATAATTTGGATTCGCATAATGGATAAACAGGCTGTCTCTGTTGTAATAATGTACCTTGCTCTGATATGCATAGCAGGCAATTGACGGAAGCTTTGCCATTAAATTAATACCCTTTACCAGAGTTTCATACACATCGATGTTGTCCGGATCCTCATCGTAATTATATAAAGTAAGAACAGCATTCTGAAGCTTGTTCATCAGGTTTTTACCCGGCATACGCAGCAGGTTCATTTCCACGAACTCATCCGGGATTTCATAACAGCCGGTCAGGATATTCCGGAAATGTTCCAGTTCTGCTTTCTTTGGCAGATAACCAAACAGCAGAAGGAAACAAACTTCTTCATAACCAAAATGGCTGTCTCCTTTTCCCTTTACCAGCTCTTCCACATCATAGCCTCTGTAATACAGCTTTCCCGGAATAGCCTGGATCCCGCCTTCTGGGTTCTCCTCATAGCCTACAACATCTGCCACTCGGGTAAGACCCACTCTTACGCCGGTTCCGTCTTCATTTCGAAGACCTTTCTTTACATTATATTCTTTATACCATTTATTCGGGATATCTGTATAATTCTGTGATTTTCCATAAAATTGTGCAAGATAATTGTCGTTCATGATCTGCTCTCCTCTCCGGCGTAGTCTTCATGCTGCTAACCTTTACCGTCAGCTTAATGTCTGCTTCTGTTGTAATTGATCAGGCATCCAGCCTTAACAATGGCTCTTTCTTCCGGTGTCATATCTGCAATATACAGGTCTAATTCTTTGATCTGATCCTTTACAGCTTTTCCATTTCCAAGAACATATGCCTTGATCGAGCTTAAATCCCCGTCCAGTGCTTTTCTCACACACGGAACGTAGATATAATCGCCCACTTCAAAATCAGGTTCTGCTTCCATCTGGAATGGCAGCATTCCCCAGTTCATTACATTGGAACGATATCTCTTGGTTGCATATTCCTTACAGATATTTGCAAGTCCGCCGATCACTCTCTGACAGCTGGCTGCCTGCTCTCTTGCGGAACCGTCACCGGGCTTTACTGCATATACCATGCTTCCTACTTCTGTATCTTTTACAGAAACATGTTCATTTCCTGCAATTGTCCTGATCGCTGCAAATACATTTGCAAGATCCGGTTCTAAGGCCAGCTCTTTTTCTTCTCCAGCAGCAACTCTTGCTTTTTCTAACTGATCTACTTTTTTCGTCCGTCCCACATACTCCGGATCTCTTCTGGATAAGGTAAATTCTGCCAGTCCCAGTGGATTGGAACGATAGGAAGATGTTTCACCAGACGGGATCAGTTCATCCGTAGTAGTGACCGGATCCATGATCTTAGAGCATACCTTTAAGAGGATATTGTCTGTTAACGGGCTCATTTCCGGCCAATCTTTGATATTTGGTCCATATACCAGGGCTTTCTCCTCTTCTGCCTTTCCAAAGCCCTGATATACACGGTTTTTATAGGACTTATCATCAAACTCATATTCCGGAATATCATTCCAGCAGTCTAACTCCCATGCTGAAGTAAGCTTTCCGCCATTTGCTGCTGTCGCTGCAATGGAACGCGCGTCCATCAGCGCTACAGCTGCCATCTGTCCGTTTCCCGGCTTACTGCCTTCACGGTTCGGGAAGTTTCTGGTGGTATGACGGATACTTAAACCATTGTTGCAGGGTGTATCTCCTGCACCAAAGCAGGGTCCGCAGAAAGCGGTGCGGATGATAGCGCCTGCATCCATCAGGTCTGAAACAGCTCCCTTCTTTACCAGGTCCGAGAAGACCGGCTGGGAAGATGGATAAACCGCCAGTGAAAATTCATCACAGCCGCAGTTCTTTCCGCGAAGTGCATGTGCTGCTTCCATCACATTGGTGTAAGTTCCGCCTGCACAGCCTGCGATAATTCCCTGCTGTACCATCAGGTCATTTCCAGACATTTTATCAAGCAGTGTAAAATGTGCCTTGCCGCCGGCAACCTTTTCTGCGTCCATTTCTACCATATGAAGGATATCCTTCATATTTGCCTTTAATTCATCAATCTCAAAGGCATTGCTTGGATGGAACGGAAGAGCGATCATTGGTTTTACTTTACTTAAGTCGACATAGACACAGCCATCATAGTAAGCAATATCTGCAGGATCCAGCTTCCTGTAATCCTCTTCTCTGTGATGCTTTGCCAGATAATTTCTGGTATCCTCATCTGTTCTCCAGATAGAGGTTAAACAGGTGGTCTCTGTTGTCATGACATCGACACCGTTTCTGTAATCGGTAGTCATAGACGCGACACCGGGACCAACAAATTCCATTACTTTATTCTTGACATAGCCATTTTTAAATACGGCACGGATAATTGCCAGCGAAATATCCTGAGGTCCTGTTCCCGGCTTTGGGGATCCGTCCAAGTAAACTGCAACCACTCCCGGATAAGCTACATCATATGTATCGCGCAGCAGCTGCTTTACCAGTTCGCCTCCGCCTTCTCCGATAGCCATGGTTCCTAATGCACCGTATCTGGTGTGGCTGTCAGATCCAAGGATCATCCTGCCGCAGCCTGCCATCATTTCTCTCATGTACTGATGAATGACTGCAATATGCGGCGGAACGTAGATGCCGCCGTATTTCTTTGCCGCGGAAAGGCCGAACATGTGGTCATCTTCGTTAATCGTACCACCTACTGCACAAAGTGTATTGTGGCAGTTTGTCAGGACGTAAGGGATCGGGAACTTTTCCATACCGGATGCCTTGGCTGTCTGGACAATCCCTACAAAGGTAATATCATGGGATGCCATGCTGTCAAAACGGAGTTTTAACTGTTCCATGTTATCAGCTGTATTGTGAGCACTTAAAATAGAATAGGCAATGGTTCCTTTTTTTGCAGCTTCTTTGTCAGCTTTCTTTCCGGTAAGAGCTTCGACCCTTACGCTTTCCTGCTCCGGAATAATGTCTTTTCCATTCACAAGATAAATTCCACCATCATATAATGATACCATTTTTTACCTCCTGATTTCCGGCCACAACGGGGCTTTACATCTGCCTTCTACATGGCGCTTTTCGTGATTGGTTCATACTATAAACTATTTTTTTCGTTTTGTCCAGTCTGTGTATTGTTATTATAACAGCTTTTTGATTGTGATTAAGATTCAAAAAGCAGCTTTCACTGTTGTGTTGTATCACTTTAACGTACAATAGTATCGGAAATGCTGCCTGTTTTTCATGATTTTCATTTTTATAAAATATGATTTTCATTTTGCACACTTCATGCTAGAATAAAAACATTCATAACTGTTCAGTACCTTCATAGTTACCAACATTCATACAAAAGAAAGGAATTCACGCATCATGTTCAGAAAAAAAAACACCGGCTACGTCTTAAAGCTCAGCCCGCAGGGTCCAAAGATGCGCTTCAAATCTGAAAAGGAAGCCAATGAGTATCTGGCAAAGCTGAAAGAGAAGAACGCAAAATACCGCAACACGGAAAACTAATAATAGCTGTCGCATCACGATCGGTGAAATCTCCGATCGTACGCGACAGCTATTTTATATTTTAAAATTTTATCAAAGCCGCACTGCAGCGACAACGCTTATCCGGTTCCTTCCAGGGAACTACCATTGACGGAGTAAACGGATACTTAAAATTTTCTACAGAACCATCGCCAGCGCAAAGTTATACACTGCGCCAAACAGCACACTGATCGGCACTGCTACCATCAGAAGACGGTTAAACAGCATGTTCCGGTCTTCTTCTTTCGGAGTGGAACCCAGGATCAGGGAGCCACCGGAAGAGAACGGGCTGATTGCGCTGGACTGTGCTCCGATTATGGTACAGGCAAAGAGCGCAGAGAAAGTTAAGCCTGCGGAGGCCGCCAGATTTGGAATCAGCGGGAACAGGGCTGGTGCAACCACACCGGTGGTAGAGCTGAAGAAACTCATGATCGCGCCTACAATACTGAACGCGATCGGAACCAGCGGCTTTGGTACATTAGAGCCAATCCAGGTGGACAATGCGTCAATGGTACCAGCTTCCACAGCTACTGCGATCAGCATACCAGCTCCGGCAATCATCACGATGGTATTCCAAGGGATCTTTGCCAGGGCTTCTTTCTGCGGTGCCAGCTTTAATAACAGTGCAATCACTGCAAACACAATGGCTACCAGGCCCACATCCACCTTGCTGCTGATATACTGGATTGCCGCATTTCCCGGCATCAGGATCTGCATCAGCGGGAAAATCAGAACTACGACCATCATGATCATCATCAGGGACAGGGTAATTTTCTGGTCTTTTGTAAAAGCCTCCGGCTTTTTGAAGGTAACACCCCTTCCGATATTCCGGTTTTCCTTAAATCCAAATCGGAAGATCGTAACCAAAACTAAGGAAAACAGAACAGAGAACAAAAAGATTTTCATTTCCATTCCAAAGGTCTCCACTGCTGCCACATCCGGAGAAGCCTCGAACGCGGTATCGGCCAGTCCGCGGAAAATAACGCCCAGATTGGAGGTCGGAAAATTTCCGCCAGCCAGTGCGCCGCAGTTGATAGCCACCGCGCCGGTCAGCTTGTCCATTCTGGATTCATCACAGATCACCAGGGTGATCGGCGCCAGAAATGCCAGAACCGTAAAATAGGTAGCTCCCATTACGGACAGGATGACTGCTACGGCCAAAAGCGCGTATGGTAAAAGTCCCGGGAACTTCCGGCATGCGTACAACAGAGCACCGGACATCTTCTCAAGAGTTCCGTTGATGGCCGCAAAATTATAAAACAGGGAAACCGACAGAATTACAAACATCGTGCTGGTGGGCCAGTATCCAATCACCTGCTTCGGTTTTAATCCCATCACAAAGCATCCAATGATGTAGGCAAACACGATACAGAACAGGCCCGTATTGATTTTTGTCTTATACCCCAGAAAGATTGCCAGCGCAATCGCTAAAATAATCGCTACACTTAACATCCGCTTCCCCTCCTATTCTTCGATTCCCAGAAGTCTGTATGGGATCGTCTTCATCATATGGTAAACCTGCTCCTCCGGGATTCCATGATCCACAAGATACTGCATATACTCTGCCAGAGCCAGCTCCCAGTGCGGATTCTCGGTCTGTCCGCCATCTGTGTCCACCATCACATGCTCATATCCCACTGCTTTGATGATCTCCAGATTATCCGGCAGGTTGCTCTTGTAAACACCTCCACCCATGTTCTGCGCATAACAGCGTTCCAGAATTACATCATAATCCTTCACCAGACGTATCTGATCCTCCATGCTCATGTCCACAACCCACCACTCTGGATGTGTGACCACGATTTTCTTTACTCCGGCATCTCTTGCCGCCTCGATTACCACAAAGGCTTCTTCCGGTGAAACATGCGCTGTTCCAAGCACCACATTGTAATCTTTAATCATTCGGAATACATCGAGCAGTTCCGGAACTACTTTTCCGTCCCGCACCAGTTCAATTCCCTTCGCCGGATCCTGTCCCATCTTTTCCAGATGACGTTTTGCCGACTGGGTAGGAAGCCAGATTTCTTTCGCCCCGAGCTTTAATCCTTTTTCTACCGCTTCCGGGTTGATCCCGCCAACCACCTTGTTCATGACCACGCCGCCATACATGGTAAAACCGGTATTTTCTCCATATACACGCTTTACGTACTGATTGGTCAGGTATGCACGGTTTACGGTAAATCCAAGATGTGATTTAATCACGATTGCTTTCGCGCCCACACGGACAGCGGCATCCGCCAGTTCAAAATCATCATAGGCTCTCAGCCGCAAATCCGGGTTGGTGTGTACGTGCATATCACATACGCCTTTCAAAGATACTGTTCCCATTTGTTCTCCCCTCTTCCTGGTGATTTTATTATTTGATTCTCATTTGCTAGCATGTCTTTATTATATTTGCTTTCTGATAGCAGAAAAAGGCAAAATATGTTATACTTGCCATCGGAAAAACCGATTACTTGTTTGATAATTATAGAAACGGAAAGGGGAATCTGATCTTTTGGAAATCAAAGAACTAAATTATCTGATCGCGATTGCAGAAGAAAAAAGTATCTCAAAGGCGGCTGACCGGCTCTATATGGCCCAGTCCAGCTTAAGTCAGTTTTTACAGACTCTGGAAAGCAGCCTGGACAGTAAACTGTTTGTCCGTACCTCCAGAGGTGTCCGCTTAACGGAAGCTGGAACTATCATGTTAAAATATGCCTATGCGACACTGGCAGAATATCACAGAACTCAGGATGAGATTCAGGATCTTAAAGATTTAAAAAGCGGAAGCGTCATTCTTGGGATCAGCGGTTTTCGCGGTTCCTACCTGCTGCCTCCGGTACTCAACGCATTTAAGCTGGATTACCCGGGAATCCGGGTTCAGATCGTAGAGCAAAACTCCATGGCCCTGGAACAGATGCTGTTAAACGGCGAGATCGATGTGGCTCTTCTGGTGCTTCCGGTTTCCGATTCCAGAATCCAGCCCACCTTTGTCATGAACGATGAGATCTGTCTGATTGCCCACGAAAATCACCCGATCATGGACTTTGCCCGTAAATTTCCGGCAGCCTCCCAGACAACATCCCGGATTCCCTGGTACGTCAATCTGGCAGATGCCATCCGGTACGAGTTTTTCTTAAGTGACTACGATACGATTCTTGGTCGGGAAGCGCGCCGTGTTTTCAGCAAAAACGGACTCCAGCCCATCACCTGCAACGAATCCCTCTCGGCACTTATGGCCGCCGCTCTGGGCGCTGCAGGCCATGGGCTGGCCTTTACCTACTATAGTTCCCGGCACTATTTCCGAGACGCAAAATTTTTATCACTGGGTGCGGACGGTGCTTCCGTCGGCCTCGCCACAGCCCTTCCGCCCGGACGATACCACTCAAAAGCAGCACTCGCCCTGCAGGAAGTTCTCTTAAAAGTTCTGTCAGACGACTGATATTATCGTCTGATATTGAATGCTTTCACACCCGGGAACTGTGCTGCCACTCCCAGCTCTTCCTCAATGCGGAGCAGCTGGTTATACTTCGCAACACGCTCACTTCTGCTCGGTGCGCCAGTCTTGATCTGGCAGGTATTCAAAGCCACTGCCAGGTCTGCGATGGTGGTATCCTCGGTCTCACCGGAACGGTGGGATGCGATTGCGGTATAGCCGGCCTTATGGGCCATCTTGATTGCTTCCAGAGTCTCAGATACGGTGCCGATCTGGTTTAACTTGATCAGGATAGAGTTGCCGCAGCCAAGCTCGATACCCTTTGCAAGACGCTCAGTATTGGTTACGAATAAGTCATCACCAACCAGCTGAACCTTATCGCCCAGCTCTTTTGTCATCATCTGCCAGCCTTCCCAGTCTTCCTCATCCAGACCATCCTCGATGGAGTAGATCGGGTACTTCTCGCACAGGCTCTTCCAGTGCTCAACCAGCTCTTTGGAGGTAAACTTCTTGCCACTCTTCGGAAGCAGATACTCGCCCTTCCTGTCGCTCTTCCACTCACTGGAAGCTGCGTCCATAGCCAGAACGAAATCAGTGCCCGGCTTGTAACCAGCCTTCTCCACTGCCTCCAGAATGACCTGGATTGCTTCCTCATCACTGCCAAGATCCGGTGCAAAGCCTCCCTCATCACCTACGGAGGTAGCCAGTCCTCTGGACTTTAACAGAGCTGCCAGAGCATGGAACACCTCGGTACACCAGCGCAAGCCTTCTTTGAAGCTCGGAGCGCCGGCCGGCATGATCATAAACTCCTGTACATCTACGGTGTTCGCTGCATGAGCGCCGCCATTTAAGATGTTCATCATCGGCAGCGGCAGACGGTTTCCGTTTGCTCCGCCCAGAAAGCGGTAGAGAGGCATCTCCATTGCGTTGGCTGCTGCTCTTGCGCTTGCGATGGATACAGCCAGGATTGCGTTGGCGCCCAGGTTGGATTTATCTTTTGTGCCGTCCGCCTGGATCATAGCCTGGTCGATAGCGTAAACATTGGACGGATCCATTCCGCACAGAACATCGGAAATGACGGTATTGATGTTCTCCACTGCCTTGGAAACGCCCTTTCCGCCAAAGCGGCTCTTGTCCTGATCTCTCAGTTCCAGCGCCTCAAACTCACCGGTGGATGCACCGCTCGGTGCGGCACCTCTTCCAACTGTGCCATCGGTCAGATAAACCTCAGCCTCTACGGTTGGATTTCCGCGGGAATCGATAATCTCTCTTCCAATTACTTTCTCAATTTCCAGATACATCATAGTCAAATCCTCCTGCCTGTGCCAATTCGGCACACATTTTCCGGTTATGTGTTAGCATTAGCTAACTGTTTACAGTCTATCATAAGGCCTTTGTTCTGTAAATCAGCCTTATCGATCAGTATTTCTCATTATCCCTGATCTGATTGTTTTTATACAATATTGCAGACCGCTTACATCATGAAAACGTTTGGCAGGTTTTTAAACAGCTGATGAATCGCTGATCCGGGTCTCTCTTATTTTCTTTTGAGCGTCTTCAGATATTCCTTCTGCTCCGATGTGATCCGGTAGCTTTCCCTTGCTTTCTGGATTGTCTTGTTGTGCGTCCACACATCCAGACGATTCTGTTCCAGATACGGAATTGCCGCGTCCCACTGCTTGGCCAGCGCTGTGGCGAAAAACCAGGCTGTCATCATATTCACATAATACTTTTCTGAACGGACTGCGGCAGGCATCTCCAGATATTCCGGCCGGAAGTCCTCATCCAGAAACCAGCGCATCAGCATGCCCATACCAAACCGGCAGGTGTATGTATGCCCAGACAGAATCCAGAGTCTGATCTTTTGCAGAAGCTCCGTTTTGTGTTTTCCAAATACCTTCGGAGAAAGGCTATCGCACACCGCCCAGTTATCGATATAGGGCAGAAATGCCTCCAGCGCTTCCATGCAGGCATCGTAATCCTTCATTCCGGCAATGAGAATCGCATGAAGGATATTTTCATCGTAATAAATGTGGGGAAGCTGCTTTAAAAACGCTGCCGCTTCCTCTTCCTTTGAAAATTCCTTTGCCAGCTTTCTCATAGCTGGCATACGGATTCCTATGATCTTCTCTTTTGAAAGTCCCGGAATCAGACTGCGTTGAAACTCCCTGTACTTCTCATCCTGCAGCGCAAATAATCGTTCCTGAATCATATATGCTCCTGTCAACATTCCGTTTTTTCAGTTCCAAATCTAGAATCCCAGATTCTCGTTCACCAGAATCACATGGATTCTTCCTGTATGTCTGGAATATCTGGTGATCAGAAACTGACAGCAAATGGTATCCGGAGACTTGCAGTCGAAGCATTTTCCCTTCTCTTTGCACGGAGTTTTTATGTCAAATCGCTGGGCATTCGCAGGTGCTGCCACATTTCTTGCCCGCTTCATGGCTGCATCCAGATCACTACACACCTTATTCATTCCTGCAATAATAATAACCTTTTTCGGTCCCTGGGCAATGCAGGATACCCGGTTGGAATTTCCATCAATGTTCACCATGATTCCATCATCCGTAATGGCATTGGCGCTGCTCAAAAATACATCTGCATCGTAAGCTGCCATCAATCCGGCTCTTGGCTCCAGTTTCGCACGATCTATATAATTGTAATTCCCCTCTTCCAGCGCTTTGATCAGTCCGATCTCATGGGCGCTCATGCAGCCTCCCATGGCAATGCTGCTGCCCTCCGGTATCAGCTCTAACGCCTGCTTCAGCGCCTCCTCTTTGTTTGCCGCATAATAACCGGACATGTTGCGGGACTGTAACCCTTTGATCACTGTCTGCGCCAGGCATTCGTTTCTTTTTACAAGATTCTCATTCATGTGATATTCCTCCATTCTGACCGTAAATATTCAACTCCATGCGGCCAGCCACACTCCTGTTTTCCAACAGACCGCATTCGTAATTCTATTATAGCGTTGCTTTTTTGAAATCTCAATCAAAAACACGGCAAACTGCCTGCTTCCGATATAACAATAAAAAAAGCCCGGAAATCCTTTGATTTTACAAAGAATTTCTGAGCAAAAAAAATAAGCGGATGATGGGGTGCCAAACAGGCGCCAGTGGCGCCT
>NZ_DBFCCJ010000086.1:0-1182 GCF_048380235.1 Ventrimonas sp.
TCCGGTGTCAGCGTGATATTATTTCCGAATGTGGCTTTCTTTCCCATCGTTTCAATCTCCTGCACCGTCAGAGCAACGGTCTTTGCTGTTTTGGTTTCCTTTTGCAGAGCTTCCAGTTTCTTTTTCTGTTTCTCCGTGGCAGCTTTGGCATTCTCCAACCCCCGCTTCGCCTGTGCCACCTGCCCGGTCACAGCTTCCAAGCGCTGCTGTTCTGCCTGCACCTTGAACTGGGTCACAGTCAGATGTTCCTCTGTACTGCCACGCTCTCCACGCTCCACATCGGTATATCCGGCATTTCGCATGAAATGAAAAAAGTCATCCTGCAACACACTGTAGGACGACTTCAAAATCTTTTTTCCTTTTGCGTTCAACATTGGATTACCATCCTTGTCAAGCACCGGCTTGGACTCCCATTTTTTACTGCGGCTGACCTGCGTGATCGTTTCCTTTACCGTTCCCCGGAGGGATTCATCCTTACATCGCTTCGACCACAGAATTTGCTTCTCTACCACCGGGATATAAACCACATGAAGGTGGTAGTGGTACACATCTTCGCCCAGAGCTTCGGACATTGCCCGGTTGCGCTCGTCGGCGTGCATCACAGCGGATAGGATATACTGCTCACCGCCTACGATCTCCACGGCGGCTTTATAGGCATCGGCATAAAACTGTTTTGCAAATTCATAGCCGCCGTGATTGTAGAAGTAAGCAGAGTTCACATCAAAGATCAACTCACCGTATTTGACGGCATCCGGTTTCAGACCTCTGGTGGAGATCACGCCATCCTGTTCCATCTGCTCGAACATTTTTACATAATCGTCAGTGGGAGACTTGAAGTGAACATTCAGCGCAGTACGTTCCGGCACGACGTCCTGATTGCTGTAGCTGTCCTTTTCACGCTCATTGTGTTCCTGTACCTTCGCCACATCAGCCGGTGTTTCCAAGTCCTGATTTCTGGCTACGGTACGGTCTATTCCATCATTTCTTGCCATTGGATTTTTCCTTTCTTTGAGATTTGCAGACAGCGGAAGGCTGGAGAACGGCACTTTTTCAAAGTGTAATAACCCACTATGACACTTTCATCCATACTGGCTGCAAAGTGCCGTGGGCTCTCCGAGGGCTCTCCCGAGGGGGAATGCGGTCACTGCGGTGACCTCTGCTGACCAAGGCGAAAATGTCTGC
>NZ_DBFCCJ010000087.1:0-20791 GCF_048380235.1 Ventrimonas sp.
AGATATGATGGGTGGAACCATTTCCGTGCAGAGTAAAAAGCATGAGGGAACCACATTTACTGTGGATATTCCTTTGGAAATTACAGATAAGGAATGTAATAAGGCAGACACAGGTATTTCTGAAAAGGTGAATCTTACAGGTGTGAATGTCCTTCTTGCAGAGGATAATGAACTGAATGCAGAGATTGCTGCCGTGCAGTTGGAAGAGTTCGGGATGAATGTAGAAAGAGCTGTGGATGGAAAGAATGCTGTTGAGATTTTCAGAAATCATCCGGAAGGCACATTTGATGTAATCCTGATGGATATCATGATGCCTGAAATGAATGGTTATGAAGCGGCAAAAGCAATCAGGGCAATGAATGACAGACCGGATGGAAAAAACATTCCTATTATTGCAATGACAGCTAATTCATTTGCAGAAGATGTTCAGGCATCACTGGATGCAGGAATGAACGCACATTTGTCAAAGCCGATTGTGATTGATGAAGTTATAAAAACGATTTTAAGGTATGTATAAATGAGCGAGTTCGTGATTTTGCATAAAAAGAAAGACACCTTAAATCGTTTGTGTTGTATAATGAAAGTGACGAAACAAACAGAAAAGCTATCTGTTGGCAGGAATACTGATCAATGATATTTCCAATTATGCTATGCTTTATCATGTGCAGGCTTTAAAAAAAGATGGAACATTACACGGAGGAATCGAATGATTTTTTCGGGAAAAGGATATACTCCAGCTTTCGCTAACTGTAATAGCCAGACTAAGTCAGATCCGGTGCAGGGACAATGAGATCTATATTGTAGAAAATCCGTCTGTGTTTGCAATGATATGTGAAGAAAAGTCATGTATGTGCATGAATGGCCAGCCGAGGCTGTCCTGTCTTGAAATAAAGAAATAAGGTAAAATGGGAGACCAGTTATGAACGACAATTACAATCCATTAGACAAAGAATTAAACCGGCTGGTACAGGTTATTGCCCGTCTTCGCGCGGAGGACGGATGCCCCTGGGACCGGGAGCAGACCCATGGTTCCCTGAAAGCAGCCTGTGTGGAGGAGGCCGCGGAGGTGGTTGGCGGCATCAACATTCTGGAGCAGACGGGAAATGCAGAGAACTTAAAAGAAGAGTTGGGTGACCTGCTTTTGCAGGTGGTCATGCATGCGCAGATTGCAAAGGAAGAAGGCTTATTTACGCTGGAGGATGTCATGCGTGGAATCACGGATAAAATGATTCGCCGGCACCCGCATGTGTTTGGAACCACCGCGGTTTCCGGCTCGGATGAAGTTCTGGTGAACTGGGCTGAAATCAAGAAACAGGAAAAAGAGGGAAAAGAGTGGATGGAAAGCTATCTGCCCGGCGCGTTTGATGAGGCAGAAGAACTGATCGGAGCGGCCCGAAAACGAAAAGGGTTTCAGTAATTACAATGCTTTTTTGTTTTTCCAGGGCCATCCTGTGTTGTAGCCATGCTCCTGCCAGTAAGTATCATCGACCGTGCTCATTTTCTTGTGCTTATGCAGAAAACGATAGAGGGTGAACTCGCACCATACTTTCGGCGACGGAGTCAGATGTCTGGCACAGTGCCGGACATTTCGGGCGGTACGTGTTACCTTATGCTGAATGGATTTCAGGAAAGATTCCGGCAGATCATTCCAGGCGTAATCCCATACGCTTTGGGAAATGCAGTGGGTTCTCGCAAACCCCAGGTTTTCTGTACTGTCTTTGATATCGCGGACGGTGGAGCGCATGCCGCCGCCGGCAGCTGTGTTAATGATGACTGCCTGCTTTTTCATGAAAGTAAGATCAGGGCGGTGAACCATCCAACGGTATGCGAGGTGGTCAAGCAGGGATTTCATCTGTCCAGGAACATGATATACATAAGTGGGCGCACAGAACAGAATCAGCCCGGACTGTTCCATAGCCTCAAGGATGGGCGCCATGGCGGCAGCACCTCCGCAGGCCTGCTCTTTTCCAAGGATGCAGGCACGGCATCCGGTACAGATGTGAGGCATGTCATCCGGGAGAAAGAAGGAAAAACAGGTTCCATCTTCCAGGAGTTCTTTGATGAGCATCTGTGCGATCTGGTAAGTGCTTGATCTGGTTTTTCGGCCGGAAGCGTAAATTACCGTGATATTCATAGGCAGCTCCTCTAAAAGCAGATATAGATTCCGGGTCAGGGAATGCAGTGCACCGGTACCTGTATTATAATAATGGAATGGCCGTCTGTCGAGAAAAATGTCTGTATTACAGCATTCTTTTCTAAATATTTTGTACTTGACATTTCTCAGTTCGATTGCTATCATTGCTTTAAACCATTGAAGAGGAAGTTGTACCATATAAGCAGTCTCACAGAGAGTTCGGGGTGGTGGAATCCGGACAGAGTGTCATGGTAAGTGGGCCTCAGAGGGCAAGGTGAAAGGGAATGGTCGGGAAAACAGGTCAGACTTTAGTAGCTGCGACGCAACGGTCAGCGTTAACGGACCAGGAATGTAATGGCATTCTGTAAAGAGTGGGTGCTTGGCACCAAACAAGGTGGTACCGCAGGTATATAACAGCCTGTCCTTGAACGTAGTTCAGGGGCGGGCTTTTTGTGTTTCATAGGAAATAGTGTCTTATGAAATAAAAACGCTCCGCCGGACTCTTGAATGTCAGCCGGAGGTGCCAGGAACAATTTCCAGACAGCTCCTGAAGATTTTTACAGCACAGGAAACAAGAGAAAGGAAGGAAAAAAGTATGAGTGAAGAGAGAAAACTTCAGTTTCGGGGCGGGATCGGGATGTCGCTGATTCCGGTAGCAATTTATGTGTTCTTCTGCATGGTGCTTTTCATTGGATTTAAGGCCTTCAATATGGAGGCACTTGCGGTAGGTGGTTTTCTGGCACTTCTGATCGGCGGCGTCTTCTGTACCAGCTACAGTGATTTTTGGGAGAGTGCCATCAAGGGCATTTCCTCAATCACGTCGGTATCGGTTGTTGTGATTTTATTGCTGGTCGGTATGTTCAGTGCTCTGATTAAACTGTGCGGTCTTTCCGGCGGTTTTGTGTGGATCGCGAATGCAGTTGGCATGAAGGGCGGCATCTTTGTGGCATTTACATTTATTGCTTCCTGCATTGTTTCCACGGCAACCGGTTCTTCCATCGGAACCATGTTTATCGCGTTTCCGATTTTTTATCCGGCTGGCATTATGCTGGGCGCGAATGAAATGATGATGGCGGGATGTATTGTGTCTGGCGCAATTTTCGGTGACAATCTGGCTCCGATTTCAGATACGACCATTGCATCCGCATCGACCCAGCAGTTTAAAAATGGAAAGCCGGCAGATATCGGCGGCGTTGTTTCCAGCCGTATTAAATATTCCGCAGTGGCAGGTTTGATCACGATTGTGATCTTTGCGGTCTTTGGTGGTATGGGCGGTGTATATGAGGGTGGTTCCATTGACGCGGCAGCCAATCCAGTTTCTTTGGTGATGCTGATTCCGGTTGTTCTGATGTTAACTGTTTCAACAAAAACGAGAAATATTTACGAAGGTATTTTAGTGGGTCTGGTAACGGGTACTGTGGTTGGCCTGGCAGCAGGACTTTTCACTCCGGCACAGGTATTTTCCAACGACGCGGCAAACAATGCAGCAGTAGGCTTTTTGATCGATGGCATCAACAACATTTTGCCGACCTGCGCACTGGTCATTTCGGTATTTGGCATCATGGGAGTTTTGAGTGATGCAGGTATGCTGAATCTGATTGCTGAGAAGATTCTGAACAGCAGGATGGCGAGCACCACCCAGGGGGCAGAGCTAATCTGTATGATGGGTATCGCGTTTACGACCATTCTGTTAGGCGGCGTGACCAGTGCTTCCATTTTGACATTTGGACCTATTTTAAATAAGATTGGAGCGGCAAGAAATATTCATCCATACCGCAGGGCAAACCTATTGGATGGTACGGCCAACAGTCTCCCGGCCATCATTCCGTTTATGAGTGTGTTTGTATTTATCGGATCTGCCCTGACCGGACTTTCTCCTGTTGTTGTAGCAGGCGGAACCATTTATGGCTTTGTATTATTTGCTGTATTTTTGGGGGCAGTGCTGACTGGCTGGGGATGTCAGAAAGAAGAATAAAAAGGAGCAGACAGAATGGACGATACATTTACTTTATATGATTTAAAAGTGGAAGTGGTAGCCACAGACCGGCCGATGGTGTGCAGCCACAGGGCGGGAGATTATTTTCTGGTTCAGGGGGAGAATCTGGTGTTCCCGAAAGATACATCCTTTTCCATGTATTCTTTAAGTGCCCTTATTCCGCTGCTTCCGGCAAAGCAGCGGCCATTGGACCCGAATGACTGGATGCTTTCGGATACCGAGATCGCCTGTCCGGATCCAAACTGTGGAGCCAGATTTAAAATTACAAGAGTAGGAAAACGGATTCAGAGTCATGGACAGTGCACGGTGGTGCCGATCCAAAGGCCGGAGTGAGAAAACAAAATTTAAGAAAAGAGGAAATCTGTCATGCAGAAAAAATGTCAATTTAAAAATGGATATACCTTTAACCGTGTTATCAATGGATGCTGGCAGCTGTCTGCGGAACATTGTCTGCAGGGCCATCTGGACTACGATGATGCCATTCGCGCGTTTCATGAGCTGGTGGAGCAGGGCTTTACAACGTTTGACTGTGCGGATATTTATACGGGTGCAGAGGAAGTGTTGGGCCGGTTTGTTATGGAATTAAAAGAAAGCGGCCATTATCAGGAGGAGGATATTCAGATCCACACCAAATTCGTGCCGGATAAAGATGTGCTTCCGGTCATCAATATGAAGTACACAGAAGGAATTGTGGACCGGTCTTTGAAGAGAATGCACCGGGAGGCGCTGGATCTGGTTCAGTTCCATTGGTGGGATTTTGATGTTCCGGGTATGATGGAGACTGCGTTTGATCTGGTAAGGCTGCAGGAAAAAGGAAAAATCCGCAACATCGGCATGTGCAACATGGATACCAATGCGTTGAAGCAGATGGTGGATGCGGGAATTCCCGTGGTGTCCAATCAGGCACAGTATTCTGTATTTGATCGCCGCCCGGAACGCACCCTTCTGGATTATAGCGCAGAGCATGGCATTTATACGTTTGCCTATGGGACCCTGGCAGGCGGATTTCTGGCAGAGCGTTACATGGGAAAGGCGTATGAGGCGCCGGAAACCCGTTCTCAGGTTAAGTATATGCAGATCATAGAGGACTCGTTAGGCTGGGATGGCATGCAGAAACTGCTTCCGGTACTGAAGACCATTGCAGATCACCACGGAGTGTCGATTGCCAACGTGGCAACCCAGTATATCTTAAACCAGAAGAGTGTGGGCGCAGTTATGGTTGGAACCAGAAATTCCAAACATGTTCAGTCCAATCTTCAGACCCTGGCATTTGATTTGACAGAAGACGAAATGAAACAGATCCGTGATTTCGTGAATCAGTATCCGACGCCGGAGGGAGAGTGCTATGAATTAGAGCGAACCTCTCCGAGATATAAGGGAATTATTCTGACGGATCGAAATCATTTGATGAAGTAGAAGAATTGATCGGGCAGCAAGAAAAAGAAAAGGATTTCACAAACCAGAGAGCAGCAGTACCAAGTAAGAGCAGGCAGTCGGAAACGGCTGCCTGTTTGTGATTATGATAAAAACACCATATATACCTATTTACAAATGGGTAAAAGGGAGTATAGTTATATTATCGAATCTGTACGTATTTGTGAAAAGATTTGAGAATATTATCAGAACGCATAGGAGCAAGGAGGAAGTACCATGTCATATAAGAGAGATCTTGTACTGAAGACATTTAATAATGAAGAAACAGATCGTGCACCAATCGGTTTCTGGTATCATTTTGCCAAGGATGAAACTGTTCCGCTGACCGATGAATTAGTGAAGATTAACTACAATGGTCATCTGAAATTTTGTAAGGATGTAGAGCCGGATTTCTTAAAGATCATGAGCGATGGTTTCTTTCACTATCCGGGCGTAGCATCTGAGCCGGTTACCTGCGCAGCAGATCTGAAGAAGATCAAATCAGGCAAGCCGGAGACGCTCGCATGGATTGACAGACAGATTGATATGGTGAAGAAAGTTGCTTCCCAGTACGGAAAAGATATGGTTACACTTTACAATGTATTTTCACCGGCTTCTTATCTGACTTTTGCAACAGAGAATCTTTCCTTTAAGAACATTACCAGCTTCTATGAGGAGGACCCGGAAGCCTTGAAAAATGCATTGCTTACCATTGCTGAGGATGTAAAGATCCTTGCAGACAGAGCTATACGTGAAGCTGGTGTGGACGGTATCTATTTCAGCGTTGGATGTTATGATGGCATTTCAAGAGAAGAGTATCAGAGAATTATCGAGCCGTCTGAGCTTGCGGTTCTGGAGGTTGCTAATGCGGCAAATGACTGCAATATGATTCACATCTGCGGTTATGCCGGCAGAAAGAATGACCTTACCACCTTCAAGGATTATCCGGTTAAGGCTGTCAACTGGGCAACCGTGGTAGAAGGCATTCCGCTTGAGGAAGGAAGAAAGATTTTTGGCAACCGTGCGGTTGCAGGTGGTTTCGCAAATACAACAGATGGAGTGCTTTATTCCGGAACCGAAGAGCAGATTAAGGCTGAGACCAAGAGAATTCTCAGTGCAGCGGGCTCCAGAGGCGTTATTCTGGGTGCTGACTGCACCATTCCGCGTGGAACGCCGGCTTCCCATATTCAGTGGGTCCGTGAGGCTGCTGAGGAATTTGGAAAAGGCTGATAGGATAGCAATACGAACAGTAAACGGAAACAGGGTCACTGCATTCGTGAAATTGACGAGTGCAGTGACCCTGTTTTTATTCATTACACCTAATTACCTATTGATAAAATAGGTATAATGATATATGGTTGTAGAAACGCTAGAAAAAGCTACCATCCGTACTGGCGCTATTGCGCGGAAAATGGAAGTCGCAAAGCGCTTAAAGGAGCATTACGAAGAAGCAATATCAGATATTACGCTGATCCGGGTTGTTTTGGTTGTATCACAGACCGTTTACAGGTATAATGAAACGTAGAACAGAAAACCGAAAAGAAGTTCAGGAGGAGCGAAACGCGTGAAACTGGAAAATTACGAGGTTCATCTACCTAATTATTCGATTGGCGACAGGATTTATGATAAAATCGGTCCGGTCTGTGAATCTTACGGAAAAAAGGTTCTGATCATTGGCGGAAGACGGGCATTGAACGCGGCGGAGGACAAGATCCGTGCCTATGTAGTAAAAACAAATCTGGAGATCATCGGAACAAAGCTTTATGGGACAGACTGTACTTACGCAACCGTGGAAAAACTGCGTGAAATGCCGGAATACGAAGAGGCAGATATGGTATTTGGCGTGGGAGGAGGAAAGGCATTAGACACCGTAAAGTGTTTGTGCATCACGGATGATAAACCGGTATTCGCTTTCCCTACCATTGCCTCCAACTGTGCGGCATGTACGTCGGTGTCTATTATGTACAATGAAGATGGCACTTTCTTAAAACCGAATTTCTTTGTGCGTCCGGTTATGCATTCTTTCATTGATACGGAGATCATCGCAAAAGCACCAAGCCAGTATATGTGGGCCGGTATTGGCGATACTTACGCGAAATATTATGAAGCAGCTATTTCTTCCCGGGATGAGCGTCTGGAGCATTTTACCTCTCTTGGAGTGGCAACCAGCCATATGTGCCGCGATCCGCTGCTCATGTACGGTGTAAAGGCACTGGAAGACCATAAAAAGGGACTCTGTACTTATGAGGTGGAGCAGGCGGTTCTAGCGATCGTGGTCACGACCGGAATTGCTTCCATCTTCCTGACGAAGGATTTCACGCCGGATTACAACAGTGGACTGGCGCATGCGGTGTTCTACGCGCTGACTTCCTATCCGGTTATTGAAGAAAAGCATTTGCATGGAGAAGTGGTAGGCTTCGGCGTACTTTTGCTGCTGCTTGTGGATGGTCAGATGGAAGAATTCGAAAAGATCTATCAGTTAAACAAAGATTTAAAGCTTCCGGTTTCCCTGGAAGAGATTGAGATCACAAAAGAACAGTGGCAGGAGAGTATGACCCGGATCCCGGATATGTCGGATATCCGGCATTATCCGTATAAAGTGACGCCGGAAATGCTGGCAAAGGCAATGGAAATGCTGGAAAAAAGAAATGCCTCCTGAATACAAGAAAACCCTGTGGTCTTACGCAAAGGCCTGCAGGGTTTTCTGATGTTTCTGGCATAAAAGTCCGATGAGCAGCCCCAGAACAGCGGGAAGGACCCAGCCAAGGTTCAGGCTGAACAATGGAAGGAAGCGCTCTGCAAGTTCTACTGCCGTATCCAGGTGAAGCAGGATCTGCAGTTCCTCCGGAAGGGCTTTGAAAAAGTCGAACAGAGAGGCTGCCCAGGTACATACTGTAACCCAGAGATAGACTTTATGGTTATGGTCAAAATGTTTTCCGAACAGAGCCAGCAGGATCAGGGCAATGGCCGGAGGATAAATGAGCATCAGCACCGGCACAGAATACCGGATGATGGTGGAAAGTCCAACGTTTGAGATCAGGAAGGAAAATACGGTAAACAGTACGGCCCAGGCATGGTAGGAAAGCCGGCGCGGAAACATTTTTTCGAAGGTTTCCGCGCAGCTGGTCACCAGGCCAATGGAGGTTTTTAAGCAGGCAAAGGTGATGGTAACAGCCAGGATCAGGATTCCGGCCTGTCCGAGATAGTGGCTGGCAATCTGGGACAGGGCAATACCGCCGTTGTCGGAGGGCGGAAACAGTCCGAGCGACTGGGCTCCCATAAGAATGGTCAGCATGTAAATAAATGTCATCAGGATACCGGCAAGAATCCCGGAGTGAAGTACCTCACCTGCGATGGCTGCGTCATCCTGCACACCCATCTGGCGGATGATGTTGACAACGACAATGCCAAAGGCAAGACCTGCAATTGCATCCATGGTGCCGTAGCCTTCAGCGAGGGCGTGGAACAGGGCGCTGCTCTGATACGACGCATCCGGAAATGCGGAGGAAACCGGTGCGCCCGGATGCAGCAGGGCAGATACGATCAGGATTCCCAGGAAAAACAAAAACAGCGGATTGATGATTTTTCCGATCCAGAGTGTAATGTTGCCCGGACGCAGGGAGAAGAAGAGCACAAGACCGAAGAACACTGCGGAAAAGAGAAACAGTGCCATGCGGCCGCCGCAAGCGTCTCCAAGCATTGGGGCAACCCCGGTGGTAAAGGAGGTTGTGGCACATCGCGGAATGGCAAAGCAGGGGCCAATGGTTAAGTAGAGCAGGCAGGTGAAAAAACAGCCGTATCGTTTTCCTACGCGGGAGGCAAGATCCTGCAGACCGTCGGAATGTGTGTTTCCGATGGCGGCAACGCCAAGGATCGGGATGCCAACTGCAGTAAGAATAAAGCCTGCTGTGGCAGGAATCAGGTTCCGACCGGCCAGCTGGCCTAAATGGACCGGAAAGATCAGATTTCCGGCGCCGAAAAACATGCCAAATAAGGTGGCAGCCACCAGCATGCGCTGTTTCAGGGAAAGATGTGCTTGTTTCATGATGTTTGATCACCTCATATTTTATCATTATTTCACAGTCATTCTTAAGGATAGTAATTTTATTGTAATGTTCACCTTGTTGTTTGGGAAATCCATGTTTATAATAGAAATATGACAAAACGTAATATCTTGTTTATAAAGCGGTCTGTATAGAAAGATCAGATATGCGGAAACAGCATATAACTGAAAAGAGAGGAAGAACAGGATGGATGCGAAAAAACTGGAAATTTTAATGACGGCGGTGGATCTGGGCAGTTTTTCCCGGGCATCGGAGGTGGTCGGTTATACGCAGTCAGGTCTGACCCATCTGGTAAACAGCCTGGAGCGGGAGATTGGGTTTCCGCTTATTGTCCGGAGCCACAACGGAATTTCCCTGACAGAACAGGGGCGGGATCTGATGCCGGATATCCGTCAGTTTCTGCAGGCCAATGCCAGCCTGGAAAACCGGATCCAGGGAATCAGGGAGAAGCAGACGGAGACTATCCGCATTGCGGCGTATGCCAGCATTGCCATGTTCTGGATGCCGGAGATTTTGTACCGGTTTAGACGCATCTGCCCGAATGTCGATGTGGATCTGCGCATGGTGGATCACGCGCTGGAACCATTTGAACTTTTACAGGATGGAAAGACCGATGTGATCTTTGCCAGCCGCCAGAATTACGGAACGTGTGAGTGGACACCGCTTTATCATGAGCTTTTGTACGCGATCCTTCCGAGAGATTATCCGTTGAAGAGCCCCACAGAATTTCCGCTGAAGGAGTTTGAGGGAAAAGAGTTCCTGATGCCTTATGGGCGGTTTGATATTGATGTGCATGCGGCTTTTAAGCGGGAAGGGGTAAAGGCGAACGAACAGACAGTATACGTGGATGATGAGACCGTGATCCGCATGGTTGGGAAAGGTCTTGGCATTTCCATGATGTCAGAACTGATGATCCGCGGAAATACGGATGATGTTCTCTGTATCCCGGTTACACCGAAAAGCATAAGAGAGCTTGGCATGGGAACGGAGAAGGGCGTGGAGCTGTCGGAGAGCGTGCGGAGGCTGAAGGAGTGTGTGGTGGAGTATACATCATGCCTGCAGGGGAGGACTTTTTAAGGGGCTGTCCTGGAAAAAAACCTTGACTTTTCCTGCTAAACTGACTAGAATGGTCAGTAGATTATGACTGTTTCTTTTGGACAGACATACCTGCAATCACAAATTACAAAAGTAAAAGCTGAGATCGTGTTTTAAGATACTGTTTCCGGTCAGAGAGAAGAGGTCGGCGGCTGTGAGCCTCTTTCCGTTCAGACAGATATCCGAATTTCCCACGGGAGCTGCATTGCTGAATGAAAGAACTGCGGTGTATGATGAAAAGTGTACCGGAGTTTTGGCGGAGTAGGCATTGCCGTCTGGTGTACGTTACATACCGGAAAGTGTCTGTGAATATTTTATTTACAGGAAGCTGGGTGGTACCGCGGTAGATTATCGTCCCTTTGCACATTGTGCAGAGGGACTTTTTGTTTCCCTCTTATCATCACATGTGCGGATTGCAAATCAAAGGTTCATATTAATAAAGGAGAAAAATCATGCAGGATTTAAAAGAGCTGAATGAAGTGATCGCTGCGATCAAAGAAGAGATCCGTCAGGGCGCAGATGCTCTGACCACTTCCAGAAGTGTCTATGAGTTTAAGAAGACCTTTCTGGATAACAAGCAGGGCCGGATTGGTCTGCTGATGAAGGAAATGCGCAATGTGCCGAACGACCAGAAGGCAGAGTTCGGTAAGACTATCAACGGCGCAAAAGAGTGGGCAAACCAGTTCTTCGACGAGCTGGACCAGAAATTAAAAGAGAAAGAGCAGCAGCAGCGCTACGAATCCGAAAAGATCGATATTTCCATGCCGCCGGTTAAAATCCGCTATGGCAATCTGCATCCGGTAACCACCGTACGCAATCAACTGACGGACATCTTCGCGTCTATGGGATTTGAAGTGTATGAGGGTACCGAGATCGAGACTGATTACTATAACTTCACTGCACTGAACACTCCTCAGGACCATCCGGCCCGGGACATGCAGGATACCTTCTACCTGTCTCCGGAGTTCTTACTGCGTACCCAGACTTCCGCAGGTCAGGTTCATGTCATGGAAGCCAAGAAGCCGCCGATCAAGGTTGTTTCTCCTGGTAAGGTATTCCGTTCCGATGACGATGCGACCCATTCTCCGATGTTCAGCCAGATGGAGGGCCTGGTTGTAGACGAGGGTATCACTCTCTGCGACTTAAAGGGCATGCTGGACATGTTCGTTCAGAGAATCTTTGGCGAGAGCACCCGCACAAGACTGCGTCCGTCCTACTTCCCGTTCACGGAGCCATCCGTTGAGGTGGATGTCAGCTGCTTCCAGTGTGGAGGCAAAGGCTGCAGACTGTGCAAGGGAACCGGATGGATCGAGGTTCTGGGCGCAGGTGTGGTAAACAAGAAGGTGCTGGAGAACTGCGGCATCGATTCCGAGAAGTACAGCGGATTTGCTTTCGGCCTTGGTCTGGAGCGTATCGCAATGCTGAAATATGGCATCAACAATATCAAGATGCTTTTTGAGTCTGATCTGCGCGTGTTAGATCAGATTGATGACTGATCAGGACAGGAGGATTAGAAATGCTTGTACCATTAAGCTGGTTAAATGACTATGTAGATATTAATGTTTCCGCAGATGAACTGGAGACAAAACTCTTTGACTGTGGATTTGAAGTAGAAGAAAAATGGCAGGTGGGTAAGGACATCAGCGGAATCGTAGTTGGTTACGTGGAGTCCTGCGAGCCGATCCCGGAGACCCATCTTCATGTATGCCAGGTCAACGTAGGCGGACCGGAGCTGTTACAGATCTGCTGCGGCGCTGACAATGTCAAGGCAGGCGGCAAATATCCGGTAGCCATGGTTGGCGCACAGGTATACGCAACCGCAAAGGACCACGTTACCATTGAGGGTGTGGCAACCATCAAAAAAGGCAAATTGAGAGGCTATGAGTCCTATGGTATGCTCTGCTCTGGAACGGAGCTTGGCTTAAACGAAGACCTGTATCCGGGCGCCGGTTATAATGGTCTTCTGGTACTGCCGGAGGATGCCAAGATTGGTGCCGATGTCAAAGAACTCACCGGTTTAAATGACTGGATCTTCGACGTTTCCATCACCGCAAACCGTCCGGACTGCCAGAGCATCTTCGGCCTGGCAAGAGAGGTGGCAGCAGCACTGGGCCAGCCACTGAAAACTCCGGCTCTGGACTACACCGAGACTGAGGTGGAGAAAGAGGGCTTTGAGGTAACCGTAGACGCACAGGATCTGTGCCCGCGCTACATTGCCCACTATGTATACGATGTGAAGCTGGGCCAGTCACCGGCATGGATGAGAAGACGCCTGGCTTTAGTCGGTAACAACTCCATCTCCAACATCGTGGATATCACCAACTACATCATGCGCGAGCTGGGCCAGCCGCTCCACGCGTTTGACTGCAATTTCCTGGAGGGCAATGCGATTCAGGTAAGACGCGCAAACGAGGGCGAAAAGATCGTTACCTTGGATGAGAAGGAGTTCACCTTAAACCCGAACAACCTGGTGATCTGTGACGGAAAGAAGCCGGTTGCGCTGGCTGGTATTATGGGCGGTTTAAACTCTGAGATCCGCGATACCACCACTGAGGTGATGTTTGAGTCCGCAAAATTTGCCCGTGACAACATCCGCAGAAGCTCCCGTGCCCTGGGCCAGTCCTCTGACGCAAGCCAGAGATACTCCAAGGGTGTCGATGAGTACGCAACTGAGATGGCCATGAAGCGTGCCCTGCATCTGGTAGAAGAACTGGGCGTTGGTAAAGTTTCCAAAACCCATAAAAATGTCAACACCGGAAATTCCTTAGAGCCGGTTACCTTCAAGACCAGCATTAAGAAGGTCAACGGTGTTTTGGGTATTACCGTTCCGGACGAGGATATCTTACGCATCCTGACCGGCTTAAACTTCCAGCCGGAAATTAACGGCGACGAGCTGACCATGCACTTCCCGGCATACCGTGAGGATATGGAGGATTACCCGGATGTAGCAGAGGAAGTCATTCGTATGTATGGCTATGAGCACATCAATTCCACCTTCCTCCCGACCGCAAAGGTAACCATCGGCGGAAGCAATCTGCGTCAGAAGACCATCCTGAAGGTCAAGAGAGCCCTGTGCAGCGTCGGCGCATTTGAGGGAATCCATTATTCCTTCTTCTCCCCGTCTGATTTAGACCAGATGGGCTTTGCAGAGGATGTCATGGAACGTAAGGCAATCCGCATCATGAACCCGATTAATGAGGATCTGTCCCTGATGAGAACCACCCTGGCTCCGCAGATGATCCACGCCATGGGACGCAACCAGAAGAGAGGCATCTTTGAGGGACGCATCTTCGAAATCGGAAATGCGTTCATTCCGAAGTCCCTGCCGCTTACCGAGTATCCGGACGAGCGCGAGACTCTCTGCATCGGCGTGTTCGGTAAGAACGAGTCCTTCTTCACCTTAAAGGGTATGGCTGAGACCGTTGCAGATGTGCTGCATGTTTCCTTTACCTATGAGAAGGCAGAGAAGCCGTTCCTGCATCCGTACCAGACCGCAGCAATTTTCTGCGAGGGCGAACAGATTGGTTATCTTGGTAAAGTAAAATACGAGATCATGAAGGACGAGGCAATGCGTGAGGATGCCTATGTTCTGGAAATCAGCATGAAGGCTCTGGAAAAATGGTATGGCAAGGCTCCGGTATTTGAGCCGCTTCCAAAGTTCGCAGAGGAGAAGCGTGACCTGGCACTGGTTATGGACAAAGACATTACCTGCGGTCAGGTAGAGGATTGCATCCGCGAGGCATGCGGCTTCGTTAAGGACGTTACTCTGTTCGATGTCTACGAAGGAAAGCAGATCGCCGAGGACAAGAAGTCCATGGCCTTCACTGTTTTATTCACTCCGAAGGAAGAGGCATTTGGCGCAGATACCGTGGACGGATATGTCAAGAAGATCCTCAAACAGCTTGGAAAAACCTACGGAATCGAACTGAGAAGCTAAAACCACTTGTGTTTTCAGTTATCCTATGATAAAATGTCAGTGTTTGACTATTAGGAGGTGCATGCAATGCTGAAAACGATTTTATCCGTGATCTTCGTTCTTATATGTCTGGCTTTGACCGTGATCGTATTACTTCAGGAGGGAAAGTCTCAGGGCCTTGGCGCTATCGGTGGTATGGCAGAGACCTACTGGGGAAAGAATAAAGGACGTTCCATGGAAGGTACCCTGGAAAAGTTCACGACATTTGCGGCAGTAGCATTTATGGTACTTGCAATCGTATTAAATTTAGTTTAAGCGCAGGATAAAGCACTCTTGGAAACAAGGGTGCTTTTCTCGCATCACAGAGTTTTTTCATATCACTGAGAATTGTACCCGGCACAAAAATGTGCCAGGATATATTTGATTTACAGAGAGGGATTATGACAGAAGAATTATTAAAGGAAAGAAAAGAAGCAATGCTGGCTCTGATCAACGATCCGACCTATGTTCCCATGAAGATCAAGGAACTGGCTATGCTGTTAGATATTCCGCGGGAGAAGCGGGATGAATTGAAGGAGGTTCTGGATGCCCTGGTGGCAGATGGAAAAGTGGGCCTTTCCAAGCGCGGTAAGTACGGAAAGCCGGAGGCTTTCACGCTGGTGGGAACCTTCTGCGGCCATGCGAAAGGCTTTGGCTTTGTGACCGTGGAGGGCATGGACCAGGATGTATTTATTCCGGCTGAGAAGACCAAAGACGCTATGCACGGGGACACTGTGCAGATCACGGCGAGTCCGGCTTCCAAGGGAAAACGCCCGGAGGGTGCCGTTATCAGGGTGATTGAGCGGGCGAACCAGACCATCGTTGGTTTTTATCAGAAAAACAAGAATTTCGGCTTTGTGGTGCCGGATAACCAGAAAATCAATGCCGATGTGTTCATTCCCCTGGGCAAAGATATGGGCGCAGTGACCGGCCACAAGGTTGTGGTACACCTGACAGATTTCGGCGGAGAACGCAAAAAACCGGAAGGTATTATCACGGAAATCATTGGTCATGTCAATGATCCGGGAACCGATATTTTATCAATCGTGAAGGCTTATGGCATTCCGGACGAGTATCCGCCGGAGGTCATGAAACAGGTGAGCCGCATTCCGGATGAGGTAGCAAAGGAAGATCTGGCAGGACGCAAGGATATCCGCGACTGGCAGACGGTAACTATCGATGGGGAGGATGCCAAGGATCTGGATGACGCCATCACCATCAGCCGGGAAAGCTATGGTTACAGGCTGGGGGTCCACATTGCAGATGTCAGCCATTATGTGACCGAGGGAAGCCCTCTGGACGAGGAAGCCTTAAACCGCGGCACCAGTGTGTATCTGGTAGACCGTGTGATCCCGATGCTGCCGCATAAGCTTTCCAACGGCATTTGTTCCCTGAATGAGGGTACAGACCGTCTGGCACTCAGCTGTATCATGGAGATTGATCCGCAGGGACGCGTGCTTGGGCATGAGATCGCGGAGACCGTAATCCGGGTGGACCGCCGCATGACCTACACGGCGGTGAATGCCATTGTGACGGATCGCGATGAAAAAACCATGGAAGAGTATGCGGGATTTGTGGTGATGTTCGACCTTATGAAAGAGTTGGCGGACATTCTGCGGGAAAAGCGGCATCAGCGTGGCTCCATCGATTTTGACTTTCCGGAGTCTAAGATCATTCTGGATGAGAAGGGGCGACCGGTGGATATTAAGCCGTATGAACGCAACGCGGCAACCAAGATCATTGAGGATTTTATGCTGATGGCGAACGAGACCATTGCGGAAGATTACTTCTGGCAGGAGCTTCCGTTTGTGTACCGTACTCATGACAACCCGGACCCGGAGAAGATGAAGCGCCTGGGTGTGTTTATCAATAACTTTGGATATACAATCCGCACTCATGATGGTGAGGTGCATCCGAAGGAGCTGCAGAAGCTTCTGAAAAAGATTGAAGGAACCGAAGAGGAAGCACTCATCAGCCGTCTGACCCTGCGTTCCATGAAGCAGGCAAAATACATGCCTGTCTGCAGCGGACATTTCGGCCTGGCTGCGAAGTATTATACCCATTTCACCTCTCCGATCCGACGTTATCCCGATCTGCAGATCCACCGCATTATTAAGGAAAATCTGCGTGGCGGCCTGAGTGAGAAACGCATCGCTCATTACGATAAGATCCTGACCGGTGTGACCATCCAGTGTTCTGCCACGGAGCGGCGTGCGGAGGAAGCGGAGCGCGAGACTATTAAGCTTAAGAAGTGCGAGTACATGTCAAAGCGCATTGGCGAGATCTTTGATGGTGTCATTTCCGGTGTGACCAACTGGGGCTTCTATGTGGAGCTGCCGAATACGGTGGAGGGGCTGGTTCATGTCAATGAGCTGCACGGAGATTACTACGTATTCAATGAGGAGCGCATGGAGCTTCGGGGCGAGATGAGCGGAAAAACCTACAAGCTTGGACAGAAGATCCAGGTGATGGTAACCGGCACCGACCGGCTTACCAAGACAATCGATTTTATCCCGGCAAAGAATATGGAGCTTCCGGAAGAAGATGCATAGTCTGCCATAATTTGTGGAATTCCGGACTGGCGTGCTGTGGCACGGTGCCGGAACTTTGGAAGTGACAGTCTGGAAGTCGGGGAAAAGACAGGAGGTTTTGTTTTGAAAGAAGCAATCAAGCTGGTGGCAAATAACAAAAAGGCCTACCATGACTATTTTATCGATGAGAAATTTGAGTGCGGCATTGAGCTGTTCGGAACCGAGGTCAAATCCATCCGGATGGGCAAGTGCAGCGTAAAAGAAGCTTTTGTGCGGATCGACAAGAATGAGGTCTATATTTACGGTATGCATATCAATCCGTACGAGAAGGGCAACATCTTTAACAAAGATCCGCTCCGGGCAAGAAAACTCCTGATGCACCGCAGCGAGATCAACAAGCTGGAGGGCAAGATCCGCGAAAAAGGCCTGACTCTGGTGCCGCTGCAGGTGTACTTTAAGGGCAGCCTGGTAAAGGTGGAGATTGGCCTTGCGCGAGGCAAGAAGCTTTACGATAAGCGTGATGATATTGCAAAGAAGGATCAGCGCCGCGAGGTGGAGCGGGATTATAAGCAGAAGCTGAGATAAGTGACGAAAAAACCAGTTTTCCTTTTATATCTGAAACAAAAGGATGTAAGAGTGAACGCTGGTTTTTCTTCACTTGAAAATACACGGACGTTTGCGTATACTAGATGCGATAGATTTCAGAAAGGCAATGTACGAATCTCGAGAAAAGGAGTCTGAACCGTGCCGGCAGAAACAGGATGGGAGGCAAACAGGGGTGATTACGGATGAAAACATATATCAGCGATATCTGCGTGGAGAAACCAATGCGGCTGATCTGCTAGTGGAAAAATACGCTGATATGCTGATCTTTTACATAAACGGTTATATCAAGGATATTCATGAGGCAGAGGACCTGATGATAGAAGCCTTTTCCCAGATATTTGCAAAAGAGCGTCCTATTACGGGAGAGGGCAGTTTCAAGGCATATCTTTACAAAACAGCCCGCAATCTTGCCCTGCGGCATAGCAAAAAACACCGCCACCTCTTCCTGTGGATTGATGACCTGGATTTTGAACTGCCAGATAAAACCATGGCTGAGACCAGGACCTTTCAAAATGAGCGGGATCGTCAGCTCTATGCGGCACTGGATAAACTGAAACCAGAATACCGGGAAGCAGTATACCTGATTTACCTGGAGGAAATGAGCTACCGGAATGCAGCAGCGGTTATGTCTAAAAGTGAGCAGCAAATCAAAAACCTTGTATATCGCGGCAAGCAGAGTTTGAAGGCAATTTTGGAGCAGGAGGGATTTGAATATGCGGACGAATGAAGAACGTTCCCGGCTGATCCACAAACGGACAGCGGAAATAAAACGGGAGAAGCGAAACAGACTACAGCGGGGGCTTGATGCGGTCTGCATAGCAGTTTGTCTGCTTTTGGTTACAGGTATCGGGGCATGGATGCCGGAACTGATGACAGAACCTGCGGCAGGAAGCATTGTTCATTCTTCGGGAGCGGCAAGTATGATCGGCAGTCATGCTGCTCTTGGCTATATTGTCATGGGCCTGCTTGCTTTTCTCCTTGGTGTATGTGTAACCGTGCTGCTTTACCGTCTGCGGCGCAGAAATGAGCGTAGGAGCAGAGAGGAAAAAGAAGATGAACTTTGAACTGATTGACAATAGTTTTCAGATAATCATATTAGGATTTTGCACCATTGCAGCCCTTTTTCTGGCTTTGCGGTATAAAAGCAGGAGTTTGCTGATCCTCGCTTTGGCATATGCCTGTTTCTGCATGGGAACGGCATATTATATTCTGTATCTGGTCATTATGGGAAAAGTGCCGCAGGTTTTTTATGTAGCTGAGATTTCCTGGCTGGCCGCATGGCTTTTTTATCTGTCCGTGCAGATCCTGCGGATGGAGAAAATTGGATACCGTTTCTCGTGGTTTGCAGGCAGCGCAGCGGTGCTTGTCGCAGTGGTCGCTTTTGCCGATCATGCCTTTGGGCCTTCCTATTTCTTTTCCACATTATTTACACTCACGGCGGGAGCGAACATGTATCTTTCGGTGCTTGGTATGCAAAGTGCTCATCCATATCGAAGCACGGACGGTCTGATGGCTGGCTGCATCGTTCTGCAGGTGCTTCTTTATCTGATTTCCGATTTTATACGGGATTATACCTGCTTCAACCTTTATTTTGCTGTGGACATTACACTGACACTATCCATGGTAGCATTGCTGCCGTTTACTCTGCGGGAGGTGGAGAAATGACTTATATCGAAAATATCTTTCTCTGCCTCGCCATACCGATGATACTGTCGCTGTTCTTTATAAAAGGACGGGCAAGAAGCTATACCCTGTTTGTGACCATTGGAATGGGGATTTGCCTGCTGAGTGCCTACGTCAACAGCTTTTTTATGTGGCTATACGGTGTGGATGGAACGGTTGCCGCTATTGAGATCACGCCTGTGTGTGAAGAATTATTAAAGCTGCTTCCGCTACTGTTTTACTTTCTGATTTTTGAGCCAGAGCCGAGAGAACTGCCCACGGTGGCTATTGCCATTGCCGCAGGTTTTGCAACCTTTGAAAATGCATGCTACCTGACGGAAAACGGTGCGGCTAACTTCAGCTTCCTGTTGATCCGGGGGATTTCTGCGGGCGGGCTGCATATCCTTTGCGGGATCCTTTCCGGCTTCGGCATCTCCTATGTCTTTCGCCACCGCTGGCTGTCAGTTACCGGAACTGCCGGCATTTTAGGTGCCTGCACAGGTTTTCATGGAATTTATAACCTGCTGATCACAGCCGATGGTGGATGGAAAACGGCAGGGTATCTCTTTCCCTCTGTTTTGATCATCTGCCTTTTCATAGCAAAAATCGTTCTTCCTAAGTTCACCATATCTTTAAAATAATACGAGCAAGGCACATTGAGCCGTCCCGTTTTGGGGCGGCTTAAAATTTTTTAAAAAATTTTTGATTTTTAGTGAGAAGATTTTAAATTTCGTGTCTTTTAGTAAGTAGAGGGGTGTGTAAAGCATCTACAATAAGGGAAGGAGTGTGACGATGAACGGCATAACTGAAATCCGGATGCGAAAAATACAGTCCAGGACACGGCAATACCGGCGGCGATACGAATGGCGTGAGATCTCCTGGCTGACAGTATGCAGCCTGTTTCTTTTAGCCGGAATAGGAATTTTGCTTGGGCACATACAGGAACCGGGGATATCTTCTGTAGCAGAAGACTACGGCGCGGTTCTGCTGCGAAACGGAGCAGATCTGTATGTGACCATTGACATCGCCTCTTTTACAGCCGGTGTGGTGATGACGATCATCTGTATCCGTTGGAGGAAGAAAAAATGGCCGCACATCGGATAAGGAAGAAAGTGAGGAAGGAATATGAAAAAGCGATTGAATAGAATGCTCAGTACCCTGCTGATATGCAGCATGGTGATGACGCTGATGCCCACAACTGTTTTTGCGACGAACCGTAAGGATGCCGTTATGGAAGAATACGCAGGCGGCTTGTGTGAACATCATCCGGAACATGATGATGAATGTGGATACTCCGAGGGAATAGCAGGAACAGACTGCAGTCACGAGCACACA
>NZ_DBFCCJ010000088.1:0-31311 GCF_048380235.1 Ventrimonas sp.
GATTTTCAGCATATCAGGTGTTTGCATCTTGAGCACACACGTCCGAATGTGGCGGATGTTAATCCGACACAGGCGAACGCGTGTTAGCGAGAGCAAGCAAACAACGATATGTGAAAATAGTAGGAAGGCGGTCTCTTTCACTTCCGGACCTTTATTCAGCTTTGTAACTCAAATTTTTATTAGAGCATATGTGCCCGCAGTTCTTCCGCGCTCTTCGGGGACAGGTAAGCCGGTGCCACATCAAATACGGTCTTGCATCCGCTCATGCCCTCTTTGTTCATGCGGCTGACTGCTCTTGCGTAAGACACGATCACGGAGCCGGTGAACTCCGGGTTGGAATCCAGCTTTAAGCTGTACTCGATCACATGCTTGTGCTCTTTCTCCATTCCGGTAACGCCGGTACGGATGACCATGCCGCCGTGCGGCAGTCCGCTGTGGTCACGCTTCATCTCTTCCTCGGTGATGAAGTGAACGGTAGTATCATAATCAGAGAAGTAGTTCGGCATGGTCTTGATCTCGTTCTCAATCTTAGCCAGATCTGCGCCTTTCTCAGCTACTACGAAGCATTCTCTGGTATGCTTCTCTCTGGTGGTCAGCTCCGGATTGGAACCGCTTCTGACTGCCTCTACAGCCTTCTCTACCGGGATGGTGTACTGTCTGCAGTCTTTTACACCCTCGATGCGGCGTACTGCGTCAGAATGTCCCTGGCTCACGCCCTTACCCCAGAAGGTGTAATCCTTGCCTTCCGGCAGCACGCAGTTTGCGTACAGGCGGTTTAAAGAAAACATGCCCGGATCCCAGCCGCAGGAAATCAGGCTGACCTTGCCTGCCTTCTTTGCTGCTGCGTCCACTGCCGCAAAATGTTCCGGAATTCTTGCATGGGTGTCGAAGCTGTCTACCACGTTGTACATGGAAGCGTACTGCGGAGTCTGAACCGGAAGATCGGTTGCGCTTCCGCCGCAGAGGATCAGCACATCCAGCTCGTCCTGCATATGGGACAGCTCATCTGCCTGCAGAACCTTTACGCCTGCGGTGCGAACCTTTACGTTCTCCGGATTTCTGCGGGTGAAGACTGCCTTCAGCTCCATGTCATCGTTCTGGGCAATGGCGCTCTCAACACCTTTTCCCAGATTGCCGTAACCTAAAATACCAACTCTGATGCTCATAACTTTGTTCTCCTTTATTGTGTATATTCAGGGGCCATTTTTTAACGGTCCCGTTCTGGCTTTTCTCGTGATACCCTGTAATATTCTCCTGCGTCTTAGATCTGTGCGTCCTTTACATACCAGTAAAGAAGTTCTACACTGTCCACCACATCGCGGATATCGCAGACCTCATAGGAATGCACATAACGCATCGGGATCTGGATGCCGCCGCTCTTGATGCCGCCGTTTAAGGTCTGCATAAAGCTTGCGTCGGTAGCGCCTGCCGCATAGGCCTCGATCTGGTAGGGGATATCGTGTGCCTTTGCGATCTTCTTCATTTCACGGACAAGATCCCGGTTTGCCAGGATACCGCCAACGCCGGCGCTCAGCTTATCCATCACCTTGATGGACGTGCCGCGGCCCAGTTCATTGATGTAGCGGCTCTCGGAAACCCCCGGAATGTCCACAGCCAGGCTCATGTCAAGCGCCAGGGCTACATCCGGTTTTAAGCGGGTGGCTGCCGCAATGGCGCCGCGGGCTCCCACCTCTTCCTGGGTGGAAAACAGGCCATAGATATCCGGTACATCCGCATCATCCTTTAAGAGCTTTAATACCTCTAACAGAATAAATACCAGTGCCCGGTCATCTAATGCCTTTGCGCCAATCCGGTGTTTTCCAAGGAAGATCACCGGATAGCAGATAGAGACGGAATTTCCTTCCTCGATTCCCATCTCATATACTTCCTCGCGGCTTTCCGCGCCCACTTCAATGTAAAACTCCTGTGCGGATTTCGGCATTTCAGAGCAGCGGTCCGGACGTCCCGGATGCAGGGACTGCACAATGCCGTCCACATGTCCGGTCTCCGTCTTAATGATCACGTGCTTGCCGAAAAACTGCTGCGGCGCGATACCGCCCAGAGTCTCTACCCACAAAAATCCTTTGCTGTCGATGTGGCGGATGATGAGTCCGATCTCATCCATATGGGCTGCGATCAGCACGCTGCCCTTTTTATTTCCCTTCTTATACGCAATGAGGTTTCCCATCACGTCATCAGAAAGCTCTACGTCACAATCTGCCAGCTCTTTTCTTAACAGATCTGCCACTTCATCCTCAAACCCGGAAGGTCCCACTGCGTCACACAGCGGTCCGATCAGGGTGCGGAAATCCGCTTCAATCTGCTTTCTGTCCAGTTTCATTCCTTCTCTCCTCCGTTTTCATTCCCATTTTCCAGTTCATCATAGCACGCCTGATAGGAAGAATCAAATGCTTCAAAATCCATTTTTTCTCCGATCTTCGGAATACTGCCTAAAAGCAGCTTTGTGTAGTCGTGCTTCGGATGGGAAAATATCTCATCTCTGGTTCCCTCTTCCACCACATGGCCACGATACATGACCATCACACGATCTGCAATGTGCTTGACCACACCAAGATCGTGAGAGATGAAAATATAGGAAATATTTAACTTCTGCTGAAGCTCCTTTAACAGATTGATGATCTTCGCCTGCACGGATACATCCAGCGCGGACACCGGCTCATCGCAGATGATGATCTCCGGCTTTAAGATGATGGCCCGGGCAATGCCGATCCGCTGGCGCTGTCCGCCGGAAAACTCATGCGGATAGCGGTCCGCAAAGTCCCGGTTCAGTCCGACCAGCTCCATGGTGTCCAGGATCAGTTTTTCCCGCTCTTCCTCTGTCTTATAGCAGTGCTCGATATCCACCGGTTCCCCGATGATATCCCGCACCGTCATACGCGGATTTAAAGAGCTGTAGGGATCCTGAAAGATCATCTTGATATTTCTGCGGGCTTTTTTCAGCTCCTCGCCCTTCAATTTCAGGAAATCCTGTCCCTTTAAGATGACCTCACCGGAAGTCGGCTCCGTCACGCGGATCAGGGATTTCACGGTGGTGGATTTTCCGCAGCCGCTCTCGCCTACAATGGCCAGCGTCTCACCGCGGTGCAGGGTAAAGCTGACGCCGTCCACGGATTTTACATATTCCTTTTCCCCGAACAGTCCCTTTCTTCCCACCATATAATATTTCTTTAAATTCTTTACCTGAAGGATCGTCTCACTCATGCCTGCGCTCCTCCCTTGCTTTGACTCTCAGTGTGTTTTTTATTGTCCTCATACAAAAAGCACCGCACCAGATGACCGCTGTTTTCCACGAGCTCCGGGCGTTCATTTCTGCACTGCTCAGTTGCATGGGCACAGCGCGGGGAAAAGATACAGCCCTTTGGCAGATCATAAAGCATCGGTACATTGCCCGGAATGCTGAGCAGGGTGTCTTTTTCTTCATCAAGACGCGGGATGGCTGCCTGCAGTCCCTGGGTATAGGGGTGTTCCGGCTCCGTAAAGATTTTTTCCCCTTCGGCGTACTCTACCAGCTGGCCCGCATACATGACTGCAACGCGGTCTGCCATCTGGGAGATGACGCCCATATCATGACTGATGAAGATAACCGATGTGCCGGTCTCCTTCTGCAGACGGCGGATCAGTCCCAGGATCTGGGCCTGCACCGTAACATCCAGCGCCGTGGTCGGCTCGTCACAGATTAGCAGCCTCGGTCTGCAGATCAGCGCCATGGCAATCATGATGCGCTGGCGCATACCGCCGGAAAGCTGAGCCGGAACCTCGGAAAACACCTTTTCCGGGCGAGCAATGCCAACGGAACGGATCATGGCAAGAGCACGCTTCTTTGCCTCTGCCTTATTCATTTTCTCATGGGAGGTAATGGTCTCCACAATCTGGCGTCCGCAGGTCATCAGCGGGTTTAAGCTGGTCATTGGCTCCTGGAAGATCATGGAGATACCGGTTCCCCGGATCCTGCGCAGATCCTTTTTTTTCATGCCCACCAGTTCCTGTCCCTCAAACTGAATACTGCCTCCGGTCACCTTTCCCGGATGAGCCACCAGTCCCATGATGGCAGAAGCCAGCATACTCTTTCCGCAGCCACTCTCACCCACGATGCCAAGGGTTTCCCCCGCTTTCAGTGTAAGACTTAAACGGTCGATGACCGGAAGCTCGCCGCGGTCGGTAAACAGCCGCACATCCAGATCTTTCATTATAAGAATGTTTTCGTTTTCCATGTCGTCTTCCTTTCTATTTGCGGAGTTTCGGATCCAGCACATCCCGCAGGCCATCGCCCAGGGTATTGAAGGCGATCACGGTGAGAATGATGCAGAGTCCCGGAAACAGGCTGTAGTAGGTGTTGGTACGGATGAAGGTCTGGGCGCCGGAGATCATGGAGCCCCAGCTTGCGGTCGGGCTCGGCACGCCAAGTCCCAGATAGCTTAAGCTGGCCTCAGTCAGGATCGCGGACGGGATGCCCAGGGTACAGGACACGATCAGCATTGGGATACAGTTTGGGAATAAGTGCTTTAAAATAATGCGCAGGCTGCTTCCGCCGTCAATTCGGCAAGCCTGAATATATTCCTGCTCCTTGAGCTGCAGGACTGTGCCGCGGATCAGCCGGGCCGTATTGGCCCAGGATAAAAATCCCAGAGTCAGATACAGATTCATAAGGCCGGATCCCAATGCATACATGAGGGCCATGGCAAACAGCAGCGCCGGGAAGCTGGAAAACACCTGGATCAGAAAAGAAATCACATCGTCTACCTTCTTCCCGAAATAACCGGCGCACACACCCATAAAATAGCCGATCACAGAGGCGATCAGCTGGGAGACCAGGCCGACGCTTAAGGATACCCGGCAGCCGTAGAGACAGCGTGTCAGAATATCACGGCCAAATTCATCGGTACCAAACAGATGCTCAGCGCTTGGAAACAGCAGCTTGTCTGCCAGTACCTGCTTATTCGGGTCATATGGAGTGAGAGCCGGTGCCAGGATCGCAGATACGGTCAGGATCACCAGGATCAGGAGAGACAGCACCGCCAGCTTGTTTTTCCAGAACAGCTTTAAGCTCTCGGAATAATAATTCTTTTTTCTCATCAGCTATTCTCCTTTCGTCAGGCGGATGTTCGGGTTGATGACCGCGTACAGAATATCCACGATAAAGTAGATCAGGACACAGATTGCCGCCACATAGATCACGCCGCCCTGCACCAGCGGAATATCCCTGCGGTGGATGGCATCGATCAAAAGCTTACCAATTCCAGGAATGTTGAACACGTTCTCGGTGATCATGGAACCGGTCAGGAGTGCGCCGATATCCGTACCGATCACGGTGATAATCGGTACCAGAGCATTCTGGAAAATATGGATCAGGATGATGCGCCAGGAATACAGGCCCTTTGCGTAAGCAGTCTTGACAAAATCCTGACCGGTCACCTCCAGCATGCTGGCACGGGTAATGCGGGCAATAGATGCCGCATAGCGCACACCCAGGGCCGCAGACGGAAGCACATAGCCGATCGGACTCTTTACGCCGGATACCGGAAAAATGTCAAAACGCAGTCCTACATAAATCTGAAGAATGATTGCTACCCAGAACGATGGGGCAGAAATTCCCAGGGCGGAAAGACTCATGAGAATCCTATCCAGCGGACGGTCATGGTAAACAGCCGCCAGAATGCCGGTAGTCAGCCCCACGATCAGCGCCACGATGTACGCTGCAGTAGCCATGATGACCGTGTAATGGAATGCCTGCAGGATCAGGGTAATAACCGGTTTTTTCTGAAAATAACTGGTTCCCATGTCTCCGTGCAGAAGATCTTTCAGCCAGTTGAAATACTGGACCGGAAGCGGGGTGTCGAGTCCCATCTGTGCCTTCACCTGAGCGATCTTGTCTGCATCCGCAAACTCACCCAGCATTGCCGCTACCGGGTCACCCGGGATCACATTCAGGATAAAAAATGTGATCAGGGAGATGGAAAAAATAATGCCGACAGCCAGGGCCGCCCGCTTTATGATATATCGGATCAAGCGATCTCCTCCTTTGTTTTTAAGTGATTGAAACAGAAAAGGGAGTCCGGCATGCCGGACTCCCACGCGCCGGAGCGCTTTTTGATTTCACTTACTGATTCTGTGCTGCGGTATCTACATCCACATTCCAGAAATGATAGATCAGGTTGCCCACCTTGTAGTTCTTCACATACGGTTTTGCGATGAACTGGGACTGCGGATAATACAGCGGGATGCATGCGTAATCTTCCTGGGACAGGATCTTATCTGCCTCTTTGTACATATCTGCACGAGCAGTCTCGTCGGTAGACTTTCTTGCCTCATCCAGGAGCTTGTCAAAATCTTCGTTCTTGTAGAATACACCCTGTGCGTCAGATCTGTTGGAATAGAAGTAGTTGTACATCTGGAAATCTCCATCCGGATACAGCGCATTCCAGGTAGTGCCGGTCATCGGGATCTTTCCTGCGGTTCTGTCAGAGTTGTAGGTTGCGTTATCGACCACAGTCAGCTCCATGTTGATGCCAACCTCAGCCAGATAACCCTGAATGGCGGAAAATACAGCCTGGTCAGCCTGACGGACCTCTGCGTTGATCGTGAAGCCGTCTGCGTAACCGGCCTCTGCCAGGAGTGCCTTTGCCTGCTCCGGATCATACTCGTATACAGAAAGAGAATCGTCATGTCCAGGAATGCCGTTATTTAAGTAAGAGGTAGCCGGAATACCTGCTCCGTTTAACACTGCGCTGACCAGCTCCTCACGGTTGATGGCCAGAGAGATAGCCTTTCTTACGTTCACATCACTTAAGTACTGACCCTTTAAGTTCATGGAGATAAAGGAGGTACCAAGCGGATGGTAAGCGGTGATCTCATCTGCATAGTTTGTCTCGTACTGGCTTAACAGGCTTGCATTTAAGTCTGCCAGGTCAATATCACCATTCTCGTATGCGATCAGCTTGGTCTGGTCATCATCGTAGAAGATGATATCCAGCTCGTCTAAGTTTACCTCACCGCCGTGGTAATCCTCATTCTTTACAAGAACAACCTGGGTGGTATCATCGTTTTCTGCAATCTTGTACGGACCGGTACCGATCAGATCGGTGCCAAGGCCCCAGTTCTCACCGGCTGCGGTACATGCGTCCTCCGGGAAGATATCTGCGTAGGAGGTACCAATGTTCTTTACAAACGGTGCAAATGGATACTCGAGCGTGATGTTGAAGTGATAATCATCCACGATCTCAAAGCCGGCCAGCTCGGTGGCATTTCCTGCCAGCATATCCTGTGCGCCTTTGATCATGTTGAAGTAAGCAGTGCTCTTTGCTGCGGTAGCCGGAGTAAACATACGCTCAAAGGTGAATTTGACATCCTTACTGGTCAGCTCGGTGCCGTTGGTGAAGTGTACGCCCTGCTTTAACTCAAAGCTGTAGGTCAGCCCGTCGTCAGAAACTGTTGGAAAATCGGTGATCAGCACCGGCTCCTCGTTGTTATCATCGTCAAAGCGAAGCAGGCTCTCCGTTACCTCATCTGCGATGGATGCCGCTCTGGAACTGGTAGAGGTCTGCATATCCAGACCATCTCCTGCGTTTGCCTGGCCAAAACGCAGCACCTTCTTTGCGCCCTCCCCGCCTGCGCTCTCAGAACTGCTTTCTGCTGCAGCGCTGTTCTGATCTGCTGCTGCGGTACTCTCAGAAGTCTTGCCTCCGCAGCCGCTTAAAGCCAGGGCTGCAACACTGGCGGATACCAGAGCCGTTAAAAATTTCTTTCTCATAATATTTCTCCTCTCTTGTAGAACTATGATGAAACAAAAAACCGGAACTCCCGGAGATCCGGGGAATTCCGGTTGCTTTACGGAGATAGAGAGATTTGAACTCTCGCGCCGGTTGCCCGACCTACCGCATTTCGAGTGCGGACCCTTCAGCCACTTGGGTATATCTCCATTTGTCACCTGTACTGTAACACTGTAACACAGTAACTCATGTATTATACACGAAAAATGGCCGGTTGTAAATATCTCTGTCTCTATTTTTAAAGGAATTATTACTTTCCAAAATAAGCATCCACTCCGTCTGCCAGGCCGGTTCCCAGCTGATCCAGGGTTGACGCGGAATGGTCGGAAGCGCCGTCTCCCAGCTCGATATCAATCGAAGGAATTGTGGAGTAGGAAGTCTGGGTCAGATCCATCTCCATGCTGCCGCCGGAGAAAATCTTCACGCCTGCATTCTTCAGACCTGCCACAAGGCTCTCACCCAGGGCATTATGCTGCTGCCAGTGGGAAGCCACCGGCTCCATGGCGCGGTAGGATGCCACATTGGGAACACTCATATAAAAGGCGCCCTTGTTGCTTTTTGTGGAATCCCAATGCAGAGCAATGTGGCAGTCTGCTAGGTTATTTGCCAGCACAGTACGGGCCACGTTGTCCAGCTGGACATCATCACTCTCGCGGATCATCAGTACATCATAACCGCGGGCCAGAAGCTTATCTTTTAATACCCTGGCCATAGACAGGGTTACCTTCGCCTCCGGGGTTCCGTCCGCAAAGGTCATGCCGCCGGATACAGCTACCGCTGTGGTGGCACCGGCGCTGGTGGTTCCGCTGGTCACCTTCGGAGTTCCGTCCGGATGGCACTGGGTCTTCACACTGCTGCCGCCCTTGGTTCCGTGACCGGCATTGACGCAGACTACTTTATTCTTACGGGATGCCGCCTCAGAGCGGTAGAGCACAGCCTTGCCACTGTTGATCTTCGACATGGAAGCGTACTTCCAGTCCATATTCAGGCCCACCTCACCTGCACTCTGGGAAGCAGATGCTGAACTGCCTGCCTCTGCATTCTGGCCGGAGGCTGCAGCCGTTTCTGCCGGCTTTTCTGTTGTAAGATAGCCAGACGCCGCATAGCAGGTCTTTCCCTCGTATTCCACCCGGCTCCAGGTTCCGTTGTCACCGGTGCGTTTCAGCGCAGTTCCGTTTGCAGGAGCTGCGATCACCTCTGTGCCCGGTGCCGGAGAAACCCGCAGGTTTAAGGTCGTTGCTTTCACATACACGATCTCATCCCGCGTTTCCATAGTCGGTGCTGACTCTGTTGTCCGTTCTGCCTTTTTCTCACTGATTCCGGCTGTCTGGTCCGGTGCGTCCTGACCGGTCGCATCTGTCCCTGCCTGAGCTGCTGCATCTGTTCTGACCTGGGCCACAGTTTCTGCTGCGGTTCCCGACACGTCTACTTTCTCATATTTTGACTGACACCCGGCTGTCATAAGCATAACCGCCGCTGCCGCCCCAAGTAATACACTTCTTTTTTTCATCGGATGATGGTTCCTCCCCCTACAACATAGTCTCCATCGTAAAATACCACAGCCTGTCCCGGGGTTACCGCCCGGACCGGCTCTGAGAACCGGCACTGCACCAGATCTTCACCAATTTCTTCAATGACGCAGGGCGCCCCCTTGTGGCTGTAGCGGATCTTGGCACTTACCTCCATGGGCTTTCCGTGCAGGCCGTCAACGGCCATCCAGTTTAACTTGTTGCAGACCAGGGAATCCGTGAACACATCGCCTGCCTCACCAATAACAACCTCGTTGGTTTCCGGCCGGATCTCCGTCACGAATACCGGATGCCCCATGGCAAGGTTTAAGCCCTTTCTCTGGCCAATGGTATAATGGGTGATACCCTCATGACGGCCGATGACCGTGCCGTCTGCCGTCACAAAATTGCCAGGTCCCGGCACATTTTCTGCCTCGCGCTCAATAAATCCGGCATAGTCATTGTCTGGAATAAAACAGATTTCCTGGCTGTCTGCCTTGTGGGCCACCTGCAGGCCGATATCCTCCGCGATCTGACGGATCTGGTCTTTCGTGTACTCGCCCACCGGCATAAGCGTATGGGAAAGCTGCTCCTGGGTCAGATTGTACAGCGCATAGGTCTGATCCTTTGCCGCAGTAGCAGATTTCTTTAAGGAATATCTGCCGTTTGGCAGCTGCTCTACCCGCGCATAATGACCGGTAGCAATATAATCTGCCCCAATGTCGAGGCTTCGCTTTAACAGGGACTCCCACTTTACATAGCGGTTGCAGGCAATACAGGGATTCGGAGTCCGCCCGCATAAATACTCGCCCACAAAATAGTCCATGACATTGTCCCTGAACTCCTTTTTAAAGTTCATGACATAATAGGGGATCTCCAGCTGCCATGCAACACGTCTTGCGTCATCAACGGCAGAAAGACCACAACAGCCTCCGTTTTCCTGCTGCGCGGTCTCCTCTTCATCCTGCCAGATCTGCATGGTGACGCCAATAACGTCATACCCCTGTTTCTTTAAAAGCCAGGCGGCAACCGATGAATCGACGCCGCCTGACATTCCAACTACTACCTTCTTTTTATTTTCTGCCTGAATCAATACTCTTCTTCCTCTTCCTCTTCGCTGATGTCAGACTTCGGCTTCTCCAGACCTTCGATCTTGATGCCGTTCTTCTCAGCGTAATCCCACAGAGCTGCATGAATGGCTTCCTCTGCCAGTAAGGAACAATGCACCTTCACCGGCGGAAGTCCGTCCAGGGCCTCCATAACGGCTTTGTTGGTTACTTCCAGGGCTTCCTGAATGGTTTTGCCCTTAACCATCTCGGTAGCCATGCTGCTCGTTGCAACTGCTGCGCCGCAGCCGAAGGTTTTGAACTTACAGTCCCGGATGATACCGTTGTCGTCGATGTCAAGGTAGATTCTCATGATATCGCCGCATTTTGCGTTGCCGACCGTGCCGACACCACTGGCATTCTCAATCTCACCGACATTTCTCGGATGCTGGAAATGATCCATAACTTTATCTGAATACATAGTGTTTATCTCCTTTTCTTATGAAAACCAATTACTTTGCCTGATGCTTGATAAAATCCTCATACAACGGGGACATGCTGCGCAGTCTTGCCACGATTGCTTTTAAGTTGTCAACGGTGTAGTCAATGTCCTCCTTGGTGGTCTCTTCACTTAAGGTTAAGCGCAGGGAACCATGCGCGATCTCGTGAGGAAGTCCGATAGCCAGAAGCACATGAGACGGATCCAGGGAACCGGAAGTACATGCAGAGCCGCTGGAACCGCAGATTCCCTTATCGTCAAGCATGATCAGCATGGACTCACCCTCGATGAACTGGAAGGAGAAGTTTGCGTTGTTCGGAAGACGGTTCTCGCGTCTGCCATTGATGCGTGCGTATGGGATCTCAGCGATAACGCGATCCATCAGATAGTCACGCAGCTCGCTCTCGTATTTGATGCGCTCTTCCATGTTTGCAGCAGCAATCTCCGCTGCCTTGCCAAAGCCTACGATACCCGGAACGTTCTCGGTACCTGCACGGCGTTTGCGCTCCTGTGCACCGCCATGGATGAAGGAACGGATCTTCACACCGGTGCGGATGTAAAGGAAGCCAATCCCCTTCGGTCCGTTGATCTTGTGGCCGCTGGCACTCATCATGTCGATGTGTAAATCATCTACGTTGATCGGCACATGTCCATATGCCTGTACGGCATCGGTGTGGAACAGAATGCCGTGCTCCTTTGCGATCTCGCCAATCTCTTTGATCGGCTGGATGGTTCCGATCTCGTTGTTTGCAAACATAACGGAAATGAGAATGGTAGTCGGGCGGATAGCCTTCTTCAGCTCATCTAATTTCAGAACGCCGTTCTCGTCTACATCGATATAAGAAACCTCGAAGCCATGGTTCTCCAGCCACTCACAGGTATGCAGAATGGCATGGTGCTCGATCTTGCTGGTAATGATATGGTTTCCCTTGCTCTTGTAAGCCTCTGCGGTTGCCTTTAATGCCCAGTTGTCAGACTCGCTGCCGCCGCCGGTGAAATACAGCTCGTTTGTCTTTGCGCCGATGGACTTTGCAATAGCCTCACGGCCTGCCGCAACTGCCTTCTTCGGCTCATCAGAGAAGCTGTAGATAGAGGACGGGTTGCCATAAAACTCCGCAAAATATGGAAGCATAGCCTCAACTACTTCCGGTCTGGTCTTGGTTGTTGCCGCATTATCCAAATAGATTGTTTTCTTCATATATAGATCCACCTTTCTGGAAAAATTACGATGATGATATCCGGCCGTCCGCGCACGCAGCCAGCCAGCCTTTCTTCATGACAATCCTTATTATAATCTTCATTTCATAGTATTTCAATAGGAATTAACAAATTTATGAAAATTTTTATCGATTTCCCGAAAAAGTACAACCAGAAATCCTGTTTTAGAGCGTATCTGTGGTATAATCATACTAATCTATATTATGATTTTTCACAAGGAGGGTTTATATGAACTACCCGGAAATCCGTTATTTAGAGCGGCTTGCTGACCTGTATCCAACCATCGCATCCGCCTCTACCGAAGTCATCAACATGGAGGCGATCTTAAACCTCCCGAAGGGAACAGAACACTTTCTTACCGACATTCACGGGGAAGATGAAGCATTCGCCCATGTACTCAAGAACGGTTCCGGATCTGTGCGGCGCAAAGTCAACGAAGTATTCGGAAATACCCTGTCCCATCAGGACAAGCGCACCCTTGCCACACTGATCTATTATCCGAGAGAAAAAATGGACCAGATCTTAAAGGTAACCGAGGACAAGGATGAGTGGTTCCGCATCACCCTCTACCGTCTCATTGAGATCTGTAAGCGCGCGGCCAGTAAATACACCCGCTCCAAGGTCCGCAAAGCCATGCCGCCGGATTTTGCCTACGTTCTGGAAGAGCTGATCACCGAAAAAGACGACAGCGTCGATAAAGCTTCCTATTACAACGCCATCGTCAACACGATCATCCACGTTGGCCGCGGCCGGGAATGCATCATCGCCATGAGCCAGCTGATCCAGCGTCTCGTCATCGACCACTTACATATTGTAGGCGACATCTTCGACCGAGGCCCTGGTCCTCACAAGATCATGGACAAGCTGATGGACTATCACTCCGTAGATATCCAGTGGGGAAACCACGATGTTCTGTGGATGGGTGCTGCCGCAGGCCAGCCTGGCTGCATTGCCAACGTCATCCGTATCTGCGCCCGCTACGGCAACCTGGATATCTTAGAGGATGGATACGGCATCAATCTGCTGCCGCTTGCCACCTTCGCCTTAAATACCTACAAGGATGATCCCTGCACCTGCTTTAAGTTAAAGGGTTCCAATGAACTGAACCAGTACGAGGTTGAGGTCAACTTAAAGATGCACAAGGCAATCTCTATCATCCAGTTTAAGGCTGAAGGCCAGCTCATCAAGGAGCACCCGGAATACCACATGGAGCAGCGCAATCTCCTGCATCGCATCGATTACGAGCATGGTACGATCACCATGGATATGCCGGACGAGAACGGCAATCTGGTGCCGCACACCTACACCCTGTTAGACAACAACTTCCCCACTATCGACCCAAAAGATCCTTATGCCTACACCCCGATCGAGGCTGATATTATGGACCGCTTAAGTAAGGCCTTTCTGAACTGTGAAAAGCTTCAGCAGCATGTCAGATTCCTGCTGGCCAAGGGAAGTCTGTATAAGATTTACAACGGAAATCTTCTCTACCATGGCTGCATTCCGTTAAACGCAGACGGAAGCTTCCAGGAAATCGAGATCAATGGTTCCTGCTTCCACGGCAGGGCGCTCTATGATATTCTGGAAAGCTACATCCGCAAAGCTTTCATGGGCGTTTCCGATCGCGAAAAACGTCTTGGCCGGGATATCATGTGGTACATCTGGCTGAATAAAGACTCACCGCTTTTTGGCAAGGACAAAATGGCTACGTTCGAGCGCTACTTCCTGGCTGAAAAAGAAACACACACAGAAAAAAAGAATCCATACTACCGCTATCTGGAAGACGAATCCGTAGTCAACCATATCCTTACGGAGTTCGGTCTTCCGGAAACCGGAAGCCACATCATCAACGGTCATGTTCCGGTCCGTTCCAAAAATGGCGAGAGTCCTGTCAAATGCGGCGGCAAAATTCTGGTCATCGACGGCGGCTTTTCCAAGGCCTACCAGAAAGAGACCGGTATTGCCGGATACACGCTGACCTATAACTCCTACGGTCTGATCCTTTCGGCCCTGGAGCCGTTCGAATCCACCGAAGCAGCAATTGAGCGTGAGATTGATATCCACTCCGACAGTGTCATCGTCCGCCATGCCGACCGCAGAAAGCTGGTAGGTGACACCGACACCGGTGCTGTGCTCCGGGAGAAGATTGCGGATCTCGAGCAGCTTCTTATGGCATACCACAGCGGACTTCTGGTGGAACGTTATGTGAAAAACTAAATCTAAGCCAGTTCTGATTCCGGCCGGAATCTCATATCCTGTAATAAGATTTCCGGCCGGGGGCTGCTTTTATGTTGTTCTGTTCCGATCTTTCCGAAAAAAAACGCGCCTTTCTCACCGGCACGCTGCTGCTCACCGCTGCCGGCTTTCTCTGCCGCCTCCTGGGCTTTTTCTACCGTATTTTTCTTTCCCGTACCATCGGAGCCGAGGGGCTCGGCATCTACAATATGGTACATCCAGTCTACGGCATCTGCTTTGCCCTCTGCGGCGGCTCCATCCAGACTGCCCTTTCCCAGTACATAGCTGCCCATGAAAGCCAGGGGCGAAAAGTCTTTCGCACCGGCCTTACTATCTCCATGGTGCTCTCTGGCATTCTCGCCTTTCTGATCTGCCAGTATCCGGCCTGGATTGCCTCCCATATTCTCATAGAACCGCGTTGTGCGCCGTATCTTCCGATCATGGGGCTTTCCCTGCCCTTTGCTTCGTTTCACGCCTGTGCCAACGGCTACTGCTACGGTGCCCAAAGATCCCGGGTTCCCGCATTTTCCCAGGTGGCCGAGCAGGTCGTCCGCATGAGCCTGGTTTTCCTGATCGCCGGGAAATGGGCGGCAGAGGGCACAGAGATCACCGTACGGCTGGCTGTTTACGGTCATCTGATCGGAGAGATCGGAGCGGCATCCTTTAACCTGCTGTGCCTGGGGCTGTTTCCGCCCCAGGGCCGAAACATGGAGCGGGCAGAAGAGAGTTCCTGTCTCATGCCCCTCATGACCCTGGCGCTCCCCCTCATGGGAAACCGCCTGATTTTAAATCTCCTGGCTGGCGCCGAGGCTGTCTGGATCCCCAACCGCCTGCAGATGTCAGGCTTAAGCGATGCTGAGGCATTTTCCGTTTACGGCATTCTCACCGGCATGGCCCTGCCCTTCATCCTGTTTCCCTCTGCCATCACCAACTCCATTGCCGTCCTTCTGCTCCCCAGCGTGGCAAAGGATCAGGCTGAAGGCCGCACAGAAAGTATTTCCGGAAGTGTTTCCATGGCGCTGCGCTACAGTCTCTACATGGGGATCCTCTGCATCGGCATCTTTGTACTGTTCGGATGTCCACTAGGTATCAGCGTATTCAAAGAAGAACAGGCCGGACACTGTATGCAGATTCTGGCATGGCTCTGTCCCTTTCTCTATCTGGCCGCCACCATGGGCAGCATCTTAAACGGCCTGGGCTGCACCCGCACCACCTTTCTGCAAAGTGTTGCCGCCATGCTCCTGCGGCTTGTCTTTGTTGTAGCAGGTATCCCGCTTTTCGGAATCTACGGTTATCTCTGCGGCATGCTGATCAGCGAGATATTCCTGGCTCTGGCACACCTGTGGTCCTTAAAGCGGCGGATCCCCTTCACCTGGAATGCCCGTGATATGATCGCAAAACCTGCTTTCTTTTTATTTCTCGCCACCGGCATCCACTATTTTATAGCTGGATTCCTGCCCACACCCTCCGGCACCATGCCGCTGTTTTTCAAAACCTCTGGGCAGATCCTGGTCTTGTCATCCTGTTACGGTGTACTGCTTCTGTATGCGCACATTCTGAGGAAATAAAAAGAAAAAGGGCTGTCGCAAAATTGCCCCCAGAGTATTTCGCATAGGGGGACAATTTTGCAACAGCCCTGCCGATTTGTCCTATATTCACTCAAACTTATCTTCACCTGAAGCTCAGCTGGTAAATTCCATCTTTTTCTGTTCTTCTTTTTCCATCCTCTTCTGCGCTTCCTTCTCCGCCTGCTCCTTTTCCAGCTGCTCCTGCCGCTGCTGCTTAATACGGCGGAAATAGGAGCTCATCTCATCGGCCATGCCGGCCAGTCGGTTTAAGAGCGTAGAAAAGTCGGAAAGCATTTCGTCATCCTGGTAGTACGGATACACAATATCGTGATCGATCTCGCTCCAGCCTTCTTCAAACAAAGTTCTTCCCTGGATTTCCACGTAATAGCCCTTATATTTGATGATATAGTGAAGAGATCGGTAAATACCATCCGATTTGATGTCGATGAGTTTTTTATCGTAGATACGGGTATCACCGGTACGACGGTACACCTTCGGCCGCTCCGCAATGTAATAGTGCTCCGGATCATCATCAAAATCCAGGATACGGTCTTCGATATAGTTTGCCGGATCATTTTCAAACACAGACGTAATGTAATTGTGAAAATAGATCCAATCCTCACGGTAAAGGAAAAACACCCGGATTCCTATCAGATCTGTCATGTATTTATAGTAATTCTTCCGGTTGATATACTTGTACTGATCCGGCTGTTCGCTCTTTTTTCGGATGATCTTCTCCAGCAGATGCCCTGCTTTCTTGGTCCGGTAACGATAAGAATGGATGCCTGCTTTCTCAATATCATACAGATAGTCATTGACAAAATCCTTACCAATTTTCTTGAGCTGAGGCTCCAGACGGCAGTAGCTGTCGTAGATGGAATTCAGTTCTTCCCATTTCATTCCTGTTTTTTTCAGTGTTTCTTTTTCAATATTATATTCTTTCAGAAAATCTTTTTTCTTGATCATACATTCTCCTGTCGGGAAATTCCAAGAAGTTCCCGGCATACACGGCCTAACGGAAGGCCAACCACATTGTTATAATCTCCGGAAATTCCTTTTACCCAGACCGCAAACCGGCCCTGAATTCCATAAGCCCCGGCCTTATCCATGGGCTCTCCGGTCTTGACATAGTCCTCAATCTGCTGCTCTGTCATGGAGCAGACAAACACCTCGGTTTTTTCTGCGAAGGTGATGGTTTCCCACTGTTCAGCCGCGTTTTCTGCTGCTTTTCCACAAAACACCAGGGTAACCCCTGTATATACCTGATGTACTTTTCCCTGAAAGGAACGGATCATGCGGATCGCATCTGCCTCATCCTTTGGCTTTCCAAGAATTTTTCCATCGTAAGCCACCACAGTATCTGCGCCGATCACAATAGCATCTTCCCCTGTATGCAGGGCTGCGATATCCTCCGCTTTCTGTCTGGAAAGCTCCATCACCACCTGATCCGGTACTGTGCTGGTGATGACTTCCTCCACATGGCTCGGCTCTATCTCCGGCTCAATGCCCACCTGGCGCAAAAGATCCAGACGGCGCGGAGAAGCCGATGCAAGGATCACGCGCGGAAATCTGTTTTCTGTTGTCTGATCCATATTTTTACTCCTCATCCACCGTCAGAATGTAATCTGTGGTCTGGTATACATAGAAGTTCAGCCAGTTCGCGTACAGCGTATTGGAGGTGTTTCTCCAGGACAGAACCGGAATGTTGAATGGATCATTGTCTTCATAGTAATTGCACGGAAGCTCCGGATGAAGCCCCTTATTCAGATCACGATGGTACTCGTTGTTTAAGGTCATGCGGTCATACTCCGGATGTCCCTGCACAAAGATCTGGCTTCCGGTGTCATTGAGCACCAGAAAGATACCTGCCTCCTGAGATTCTGCCGCAATGATCAGCTCCGGATGCTTCTCAATATCTTTACGGCGCACCTCTGTATAACGGGAATGTGGTGCCATCACATAATCATCCATGCTGCGCACCAGCGGGATCTTGCGGTTTAAGATCTTATGGCGGTAAATTCCGGCCAGCTTTTTCTCCCGCTTATATTTCGGAATTCCGTAATGATAATACAGGCCCGCCTGTGCTCCCCAGCAGATATGCAGAGTCGAATGCACATGGGTCTTGCTCCACTCCATGATGGTTGTCAGCTCATCCCAGTAGTTCACCTCCTCGAATTCCATGTTCTCCACCGGCGCTCCGGTGATGATCATGCCATCGAATTTCCGGCGGCGGATTTCATCAAAGGTAACATAAAACTTATTTAAATGACTGGCTGAGGTATTCTTGGATACGTGGGTCGACAGCATCAGAAACGTACAGTCCACCTGCAGCGGTGTATTGGAAAGTGCACGCAGAAGCTGGGTCTCCGTATCTTCCTTGATCGGCATCAGATTTAAGATCAAAATCTGCAGCGGACGGATATCCTGGCTCATCGCACGGTTTTCATCCATCACAAAGATATTCTCCGACTCCAGAATGGCTCTGGCCGGCAGATCATTTTGTACTTTAATCGGCATTGTTTTCTTCTCCCATCATGTTCAGGAAATCCTGCTCAGAGATAATCGGGATTCCCAGTTCTTTCGCTTTTTTATTCTTTGACGAATTGGATGTCAAATCGTTGTTGATCAGATATGTGGTCTTTGCAGTGACTGAACCGGTAGCCTTGCCGCCCCGGGCCTCTATGGCCGCCTGCAGCTCCTTACGGTTGGCAAAATGCTCGACCGAACCGGTGATGACAAAGGTCATACCGGCAAAAATGGCTGCTTCGGTATTCTCTGACTCATTCTGAATGGTAAGCTCTGCCAACAGTCCGTCCACAGCCTCCCGATTCTTCACCGAAGCAAAATATGCGATCCAGGCATCGGCCAGAACAGCACCAATGCCATCCACCGCAGTCAGCTCTTCTGCCGTAGCGTGACGCATCTTTTCAAAATCGTAGTCAAAAGAGCGGCACAGCATCTTGGCATTTGCCAGGCCAATCCCCGCCACGCCAATGCCATATACCACGCGCACCAGGTTGGTGTGGGAGGCTTTTTTAACCGCTGCCATCAGATTTTCATACGATTTTTCTCCAAAACCATCCATGGAAATAATCGCTTCCTTATGACGGTCCAGATGAAACATATCCGCATAGCTGTGAATGAAACCGGCTGCAATAAACTTTTCCAGCGTTGCCTCCGAAAGTCCGTCGATGTTTAAAGCATCCCGGCTGACTAACAGAGAAAAGCTTTTGATTTTCTTTGCCTGGCAGTCCGGGTTTGTACAGTACAGAGACTTAACGTCATTCATCTGCCGGATCTGGGTCTTACCACCGCAGACCGGACAGAATTCCGGAATCACGATATTGCCGCTGCAGGTCAGGTTTTCCGCAATCTGCGGGATGATCATGTTCGCCTTATAGACCGTAATGATATCTCCCTCACCCAGCTTCATGGCCTCCATGATGCTGATGTTGTGGACGCTGGCACGGCTCACCGTGGTTCCCTCCAGCTCCACCGGATCAAAAATTGCCACCGGATTGATAAGCCCGGTTCTTGATGCGCTCCACTCGATTTTCCGAAGCGTGGTCTCCCGGATTTCATCTGCCCACTTGAAGGCAATGGAATTTCGTGGAAATTTTGCCGTGCGTCCAAGGGCATCACCGTAGGCAATATCGTCCATCAGAAGCACCAGGCCGTCTGACGGAATATCGTAACTCTGGATGGCTTCCGCAAACTCTGCTACTGCATCCGGCAGGGTCGCTGCAGTAACTTTCCTGTACTCTACCACATCAAAGCCCTGGGTCTTTAACCACTCAAACTGCTCTTTTCTGGAATTGTGGAAATCCACCTCCGGGTTCACGGCACGCACCAGCATAAACGCTTCAAAATTTACGCTGCGCTTTGCGGTGATCTCATTGTTTAACTGGCGCACCGATCCGCTGCATAAATTTCTCGGGTTTTTATATTTTGCGTCCACATCCTCGATTTCTTCATTGATGCGGGCAAAGTCCGAATATTTGATGATCGCCTCTCCCCGCAGGATCAGCTGTCCCTGATAGGGGATACGAAGCGGCACATTGGAAAACACCCTGGCATTGTTGGTAATCACCTCACCAATCTCACCGTTGCCGCGAGTAACAGCCTTGACCAGCTCTCCACCCTCATAAGTGAGTACAATGGTCAGGCCGTCCAGTTTCCAGGAGAGCAGGCCCTTCTGACTTCCCAGCCACTCCTGCAATACCGGTACTTCCTTCGTCTTATCCAGCGAGAGCATCGGCGCCTCATGGGCTTCCTTTGGAAGCTCACTTAACACCTCATACCCCACTTTCTGGGTCGGGCTTCCGGCTAAAACAGTGCCGGTTTCTTTTTCCAGCTCCAGCAGTTCGTCATAGAGTCTGTCATATTCAAAGTTGCTCATGATCTCACGACTCTCCTGATAATAAGCCCGTGATGCTGCCAGAAGCTGCCGGTGCAGCTCCTTCATGCGCAAAATCCTGTTGTCATTCTGTTTCTGATCCATATTCGTCACCCGCCTGTTTTGTTTTACTCGTCCTGTCCAGCCAAAAGCTCCGCCTCTTCCCGCTCCAGACGTGCCTGCTCTAACTGCCACTCCAGTTCTTCCAGTTCCTTGGGTGTTGCGCGGCGGAAGTCTCCGGTATTTAATTTACCCAGATGGATGTTCATGATACGGACACGCTTTAAGGTTACCACACGGTAGCCCAGCTCTGCGCACATTCGCCGGATCTGGCGGTTTAAGCCCTGCGTCAGGATGATCCGGAAGGTTTTTACTCCGGCAGCCTCTACCTTACAGGGTCTTGTCGTCACTCCAAGCTCTTTCAGTTCCACACCTTCACGCATCTTCTTTAAAAATGCTGCATTGAAGGGCTGATCCACAGTAACCAGATATTCTTTCTCATGAAAATTTCCTGCATGCATGATCTCATTAGCCAGCTCGCCCTGATTTGTCATGAGCAGAAGCCCTTCGGAGTCTTTGTCCAGACGTCCCACCGGATACACTCTCGCCGGATACTGGATCAGATCTACTACATTAGGCGCACGGTCCTTATCCGAGGTGGTACACACAATCCCTCTCGGCTTGTTCACTACCAGCAGCACCGGCTTTGCCTTTTTGCTGCCTGCCGCCTTTCCCACCGGTTTTCCATCGCAGATGATCCTTTCCTGACCGGTCACCTTCTCGCCCATCTCCGCTCTGCGGCCATCGATGGTCACTTTTCCGGCCTCAATAAGACGGTCTGCCTCTCGCCGGGAGCAGACACCCTGCTCGCTTAAATATTTATTCAAACGGATCTCTTCCATATTAGTTCCTTTCTGCAGCTTTTCCGTTCCATTCGTGCATGTTCCATCATCCGGAGCACGCTCTTCACCGTTTCATAAGCCGAAAATGGCTATCCCCCCACCAGGGAGATAGCCTGTCTCTTACCCGGTTCTTTAATCGTGAATGAACATCGCATCACCAAAACTAAAGAAACGGTAGCGTTCCTTAATTGCCTCCTTATAAGCATGCAGTACATGCTCGCGTCCTGCCAGCGCAGAAACCAGCATCACCAGAGTAGACTCCGGCAGATGGAAGTTCGTGATCAGGCAGTCCAGGATTTTAAATTTATAACCCGGATAAATAAAAATCTCGGTCCAGCCGCTTCCGGCCTTTAAGATTCCGTCCTCTCCGGTGGCAGACTCAATGGTACGGCAGCTGGTGGTACCCACACAGATAACGCGGCCGCCTGCTGCCTTGGTATCGTTGATCTTTTTTGCCTCAGATTCCTCTACCATATAAAACTCAGAATGCATATGATGCTCCAGCACATTCTCTACCTTGACCGGACGGAACGTGCCAAGACCTACATGCAGCGTTACATGCGCAATCTTTACCCCCATCTCCTCGATCTGCGCCAGAAGCTCTTTCGTAAAATGCAATCCGGCAGTTGGTGCTGCCGCAGAGCCGTCGTGCTCTGCGTATACCGTCTGATAACGGTTCTTGTCCTTTAACTGATGGGTAATGTACGGCGGAAGCGGCATCTGTCCAAGCTGATCCAGGATCTCCTCAAAAATCCCCTCGTAGGAAAACTGGATCAGACGGTTGCCCTCATCTACCACATCGATCACTGTGCCCTTTAACAGGCCTTCACCGAAAACGATCACTGTACCCGGCCGGCATTTTTTACCAGGCTTTACCAGCGTCTCCCAGATATCATTTTCCCGGCGTTTTAACAGAAGCACCTCGATTTGGGCCTGGGTGTCTTCCTTCACACCAAACAGGCGTGCCGGAATAACCTTGGTGTTGTTGATGACCAGACAGTCCCCCGGTCTTAAATACTCGGTGATGTCGCGGAAGTGGCGATGCTCCATTTCCCCGGTGTTTTTATCCAGCACCAGAAGGCGGGAAGAGGAACGGTCCTCCAGCGGATCCTGCGCGATCAGTTCCTGAGGCAGATCAAAATAAAAATCTTTTACATTCATAGTTTCCATAGTATTATCTTCTTTCTTTTCTGTTTTAGTTTGCGGCCGCACCGGTTTCCTCTGTGCTCTGAGGCTCTGCCGCAGACTCGGTTACTGTTTCGCTGCTCCCTTCGCCCGCACTCACCTCAGTTTCCACACTGTCGGCTCCGCTCCCGGAAGATTCTTCCTCACCGATCACAACCTCCGGCTCCTGGCCGTCATCATAAACCGGCGAACCATCACGAAGGACGCCGTAAACACTGTTTAAATCCTCATCGGAATTCAGGGCTTCCTTCAGCTTCACATTTACACTGGATGCCAGCTTCCGCACCTCCTCCGAATGATTGGAGGTCTCCACAAACTGGAGCACATTCTCCGAAAGATCCGCATCGTTGATGATATGAAAATTACCCTCACTGTCTTTCTCTACATAGCACCACATGATCATGGGCGCTGCTGTTTTCACGGAATGGAACTTAATATCTGCCAGCGCGTAAACCAGCCAGCTGTCTGCTGTCACACCGTCACGCACATAGGTGGTGATATTCTCAAACTCCTGCACATACTTGGAATTGCTGCGCAGTCTGGTCTTCTCATGTTCCAACTCCGTAAAGGAAAGACCGGATACCCCGTAAATCTCATTCATGGTGTCTGCGTCTCCGCTGGCCCGCGCAGTAAAATATTTTTTCATCAGACTTAAGACTTCCGGCACACTGTCATGCGTCAGATTTTCCGTTGTGTAAGGATCCCCGTTTTCTTCTGAAGCTTCTGTCTCCGCTTCTGCTGCCGTATCGGTTTCTGTCTCTGCAGATTCACCGGTTTCTGCCATTGTCTCCGGTTCCTGCTCCTGTGTTTCTGCCGTTTCCGTCACCGCAGCCGATTCCTCTGTCCGTTTTTTTCCGTAATCCGCAAGTACGATCACGATCATCAGCACAATGACTACAAGCGGAATCACAAGAACCGGAAGCAGTGCCTTTTTCTCTGCATCTGCACTTTCATTCTGAAAAAAATTCCAGTTATGTTTCATAAAATGTTATCCTCCAGCTTTTCAAAATTACCACTGCTGTATCACATTCTGATTGCATACAAATAGCAGATACATCATATCAAAATCAGGCTAAAAAATCAACAAATCCCCTTGCAAATTCGAAAAAAGTATAGTATCATGATATAGATGCGTCTGTAGCTCAGTGGATAGAGCAGTGGCCTCCGGAGCCGCGTGCGTAGGTTCGATTCCTATCAGACGCATTTTTCTTTTACCCAGTATTTAAACGGATTAAACCCGGATACTGCAGCGCGCCATCAGATCCAAGATACCGGGCTTGGTGCGGCACTAAGCATAAAGAGCGTTCTGCTCCGCTGCAGTGCGCAAAGTCTCGCTGATTGATACAGTGATGCCCTCAGTGGCGCATGCTTTTAAGCCAGTCACTAGCAATGCTCTGCAGGCGCGGGTGACAAAGTGAAATGTCTCTCATAAATTTGTTCTCTTTTCTTTCATTGTATGATTTTTATGACATATTGACTTTTTAGCCCAAATAGAATATGATATAAGCAGCTAAGAAATGTGGTGAATTTCTCATGCGATGCAAAAACCCCAGAGGCTGCTATCCTCTGGGGTTTTCTTGTTCGTCACGGTGAACCACTCCGTTTAGGCTGTTGCTGCCTACTTGTCTCTGTCCAGCCATTTGCATATGTAGTAGCTAACTATACCTGCTAAAACAGAGACAAGAAATGTGGTGACTAATTCTGTCATGGATGCACACCTCCTTTCTGCTGGAGGTTCGGCAGCTCCTACATCATATCATACTTCATGCCAATATTCTACATAATTCCTGTTGCAACGTCGCAATGACGGCCATCACCCGGGCTGCTGGCGGGAGATATCTGGATCACCTTCTTCTACTCTGTGCTGTCTCCATTCTCTCTATTATTATCAATCTTGCTTTTCAGTGCTGCTATGTACTTCATAAGCCAGCCCGGTACCGGGGCACCCATGCGGCCAGCATTCTCAGTGATTGATAAGGCTTCATTTAATAAATACCAAACAGTTACAAGCAGCGAAAGTATTGTGTTCGGTAGGGTAAATCTTAAAACATCTGATGTCTGAATAATAATATAATCAATAACCATCGCCACGGCGATCACAAACAGATACGCCACCTTTTTGGCAATGCCCTTTGCACCTTTTCGGCTGCTCCATCTATATGACTTATCATCTGGATGGTCCAACGCTTCCACTGCGCTTGCTGCCATGCCAGAAAGATAGTCTATCACCATCAGGCATGACAGCAATCCCAGAAGGTAAAACGTCACCCCAAACTTTTCGCTGAGATAGGCAACCAGACCAGTGGACAAAATTCCATTTTGTTATTTTTTTGTCTTTCGCATGCCAAACCACGTTTGCCGAAACTGCCGGCTGGATTTTTCAAAGCCATCATGCTACAATACCATCTGTCTTTAGAAAAAAATCAGGAGGACTTTCCCTATGTTAATCAGAACCGCCACCATAGAAGATCTTGATGCAGTCACCGCTGTTGAGGCTGAATGCTTCCCACCCGCTGAGGCTGCCACCCGCAGTGATTTTAAACAGCGCCTGGCCCATTACAGTAACCATTTCTGGCTCATGTTCGATGAAGATAAACTCATTGCCTTTGTAGACGGCATGGTCACCGATATGGCTGACCTGACCGATGAAATGTATGAACATGCCGCTCTCCATAAGGAAGACGGTACCTGGCAGATGATCTTCGGCGTCAATACCATCCCGGAGTACCGCAGACATGGCTATGCCGGAGCCCTAATACAACGTGCCATCTCAGATGCCAGAGCTCAGGGCCGCAAAGGACTTGTGCTCACCTGCAAAGATAAACTGATCCATTATTACGCAAAATTCGGCTTCGTAAACGAAGGAGTGTCCGCCTCCGTACATGGCAATGTAACATGGTATCAGATGCGGTTAAGTTTCTGAGCGCAATATTGCAATTTAAAGAATAATCAATAAGGTCCGAAGGTTCGGTCAGACCATACCTTCTACTGTATTGGTTATTCTGCGATAATAATAAACGCAGCCAGAACGTTACTGACGAAAGCCTGTAATTCGGCTTTTATGTTCTGGCTGCGTTTTCTTTTTATGGCAGAGTTAATATAGGCTGTAGCTACTATTTTTTAGCGAAGCCAATACAGCAGGAAGTGAATGAGACCGCTTTCCGGGATTTTCAACATATCAGGTGTTTGCATCTTGAGCACACACGTCCGAATGTGGCGGATGTTAATCCGACACAGGCGAACGCGTGTTAGCGAGAGCAAGCAAACAACGATATGTGAAAATAGAGGAAAGCGGTCTCTTTCACTTCCGGACCTTTATTCAGCTTTGTAGCTCAAATTTTTATTGTACTATAGCCAGAGACTGCAGATAAAGGTTGCGGCCAGGCCGCCCAGGGACATCACAACATTACTGATGGACAATGTCTTCAGTCCTGTCTTCATATCATATCCCATACAGTTTGTGTATACCCAGAAGTAACTGTCGTTTACGTGGCAGCAGAGACGTGCGCCTGCTCCGGATGCAAGGAAGATCAGGATCGGATCCAGTCCAAGGCTTGCAGCGATCGGTGCGCACAGGGTTGCAGCGGTAGTTACAGCGACCGTACCGGAACCCTGCACCACCTTTAACAGACCTGAGATCACAAACGGAATCAGGATGAAGGGGAGACCAGTGTTTAATACCATCTGGGCCAGGCTGTCGCCTGCTCCGGATACCTTTAACACCTGGCCAAGCGCGCCGCCTGCAGAGGTGATGAAGACGATCGGACCTGCGTCTTTTAAGGTTTTGTCCATCACATCAATGATGACCTTGCCGCCGAGACGTTTGCCCAGTGTGATGATGGCCAGCACAGCGCCGATAGCCAGAGCAATGTTGGAATCACCCACAAAAGATACTATCGTCATAACCGGTGAATCCTCAGGAAGCATCATTCCGCATGTCGTATTTAAAAGGATCAGCAGAATTGGCACAACAAGCGGCAGAAGGCTTGCCAGCGTTCCCGGCAGATCGGTATCATCTTCTATACTCAGAGCTTCGTCTTTTTTCTGCTCCTCTTCATCACGGAAACTGTAGTAGGAATCTGGTTTATTGCGGAAATAAATTTCTGCAAAAATCCAGCCGGCCAGTGTCATGAAAACAGCACCAAATGCACCATACAGGATTGCGCGTCCAATATCAATCCCAAGAAGTCCGGCTGCAGCCAGCGGGCCCGGTGTCGGCGGCACAAATACATGGGTGGATAAGAGTCCGGCTGACAGGCTTACTGCCAGTATTGCCAGCGAAATCCGTGTCTTTTTGTGAATTGCTTTTACAAGCGGTGTCAGAATTACAAATGCTGCGTCAGAAAACACCGGAATGGATACCAGATAACCGGTGATAGCCATGGCAAGACCTGCACGTTTCTGGCCTACCAGGCGTACTGCGTCAAGTGCCATACGGTTGGTTCCCTTGGCCGCATCCAGATAGTTTCCTAGCATAATACCAAAAATAATAACAATACCGATGCTCTTTACCGTGCCGGAAAATCCCCCGGTGATGGCAGCTACCGTATCCGCTCCGCTCATTCCGGAGAGCAGTCCCATAACCAGTGCTGTTGCCAGCAGTGAAATAAACGCGTTGGCTTTCACTTTGACACAAAGGATCAGCAGCACCGCCATTCCTATAATAAATACAAACTCCATTGGCATAATAATGTCCCCCTCTTTCCGCCCTTAGCATGAGGCTTTCTCTTTCTCCATACGTGCCCGCATCATCGGTTTGATTCCGCCTGCTTCCAGAATCTTCATTGCCTGGTCGCCAAGACGGTCGCAGGCGTATACCTTACCAGTCTCCTTTACGGTTACCGTTCCTTTTTCAATGTCCAGAATCAGCTCCTGTCCATCCTTCACTTCTTTACTGATACCCTTGCAGACAATGAGCGGAAGACCTAAATTGATGGAATTGCGGAAAAAGATCCGGGCAAAGGAATCCGCAATGACTGCACTTGCGCCCATGTTTAACAGCGCAATCGGCGCATGCTCACGGCTGGAGCCGCAGCCGAAGTTGGTTCCTGCTACCACAATGCCGCCCTGCGGAAAGTTCGTGGCAATGTTCTCATCCACGCCGCACAGGCAGTGACTTCCGATCTCCTTCGGATCTGTGATAGCCAGAAAGCGGCCCGGGTAGATCTGGTCGGTATCGATGTTGTTGCCAACGACAATGATGTTTCCTGTGATTTCTGTTTTCATGACGGTTAGTCCCCCTTATAAATAGTTTCTCGGATCGGTAATGCAGCCGTTTAAGATACTTGCCGCAACAGTGGCCGGGCTTGCCAGGTAAATGTCTGCCTCGGTAGAGCCCATACGTCCCGGGAAGTTACGGTTGGTGGTGGTGATACAGGTCTCGCCCGGAGCCAGAATGCCCTCATGAGCGCCCAGACATGCTCCACAGCCTGGAGTGGTAATGGTCGCGCCGGCTGCCATCAGGCTCTGGATATACCCCTTCTCCATGCAGGACTGCATAACTTCCGCTGATGCCGGAACAACAACCAGTCTCGCGTACTTCGGAATGTGCTTTCCTTCCAGAATCTTTGCTGCCTGGGCGATATCCTCTTCCCGTCCGCCGGTGCAGCTTCCGATGTAACCCTGGTTTAAAGTGATGGTCCTGTCTTTGATAACCTCGCTGAGCGGTGCCACGTTATCTACGCTGTGCGGGCAGGCCAGCTGCGGTTCCAGTTCAGATACGTCAAATACATAGCTCTCTTCATATTTAAAATCCGGATCAGTGTACTGCACTTCAAACGGTCTTACCGCACGTTTGGAAACATAATCCAGAACTGCCTGGTTCGGCTGCATGTAAGCGGTCTTTGCGCCCATCTCTACAGCCATGTTGCAGACAACCATACGTCCGGAAACGCCAAGGTTCTCTACATAGCTTCCGGTAAAGTCGATTGCTTTGTATACCGCTCCGTCCGCCTTAATCTTTCCGAGAACGCTTAAGATGACATCTTTCGGATATACGCCCGGTTTTGTCTCTCCTTCCAGACGTACTTCAATGATCTCCGGAACGCGGAACCACAGCTCACCCGTCATTAAGATGGTTGCCATATCGGTTGCGCCGCAGCCAGTTCCCATAGCACCAAATGCTCCGTGGGTAGTGGTATGACTGTCCGTTGCAACTACGATCATGCCTGGGTAAATAACACCGGCCTCCGGCATTACCTGATGGCAGACACCACAGTTGGTATCAAAATGAAAACGTAAATTATTCTTCTTTGCAAACTCTCTCATTTCGCCATGGTTTGCGGCACTCTTGATGTCCGGTGCCGGTGCGTAGTGGTCGAATACGAACGCTGCCCGCTCGCTGTCCCATACCTTCTCACCGCCCATTTCATAAAAAGAATAAACAGTCTGCAGATACAGATCGTTGATCTCCGCAAAATCAACCTTAGCTGTAACGATTTCCCCTGTGCTTACCTGTTCGCGCCCGCTGTTTTTTGCAAGAATCTTCTCAATTGCGTGCATCTTAACTCCTCCTGATTATTTATTTTCGTATTTCGTATTTTGAATATCGTATACGATATACGTTTCGTGATTCAAAGACTATCACTTTCCAGGACAGTTTTCAAGCCTTTTTTGTCAATTATCGGATCTTTGGCAGTTATTCACATTTTCGAATCTCATTTTTTATGAAAAACACCTGAATATCGTATACGATCTGTTTGACACTGTTTTTGTGAAATGGTATCATCAAAGTATAAGAAAAGAGGAATTTGCGGAGAATTTCCGCATGGAAAGGATTATAAGATATTATGGAAAGTATGGAACTGCTGCCGGCACGTGTCCGAATCACAGCAATTTTAAAAAAAGCATTATTTTCAGGAGAATATAAAAGTGGTGATGAATTAAGTCTCACTGACATTGCGGCAAAGCTTGGCGTCAGCCGTACCCCGGTCCGCGAAGCATTCCAGGCTCTGGAAGCTGAAGGGCTGATTGAGCTTCGCATGAACAAGGGAGCAATCGTAAAACCGATCGATGAAAAATACATCACCGATCATTATGAGATGCGTATTCTTCTGGAGTCCGAGGCTGCAGCCAGGGCTGCCAAAAACGGCATGCCGGACGCCGATCCACTGATTGAAAAACTCATGGACATCCAGAAACGCATGGAATCCTTATCCACCAGCGAATATGAAAATCTGAATTTTGATGTCCACAGCAGCATCTGGACCGCTGCTGACAATATGCGGCTTTACAAGATGCTAGCAAATTTGTGGAACGGGCCAAGCATCGGCTTTACTTCTCCAAAGCTGGAGCATTACATCAAATCCACCCAGGAGCATATCGATATCCTGACTGCTATCAGGAATCACGATGCCAAAAAAGCACGAAAAGAAATGGAACAGCACACTGAACGAAGTATGAACAATATTCTGAAAAGTTTCAAATTTCGATAAAAATTTTGAGTAAAAGCAGGAGTTACAGATATATGGAACGAGACAGTGCACAGGAACAATATGACAAAATGACAAAAACACCGGTTCACCAGCTGGTTCTGCGGCTGGGGCTTCCCACCACAGTCAGCATGCTGGTGACCAGCATCTACAACATGGCAGACACCTTTTTTGTCAGCCAGCTCGGAACCAGCGTCAGCGGCGCGACCGGCGTGGTATTTGCGCTGATGGCCATCATCAACGCCTTCGGATTCATGTTCGGACATGGCGCAGGAAGCAATATCAGCCGGAAGCTTGGCGCTCATGATGTGGAAAGTGCCCGCGTGTTTGCGTCTACCAGCTTTTTTCTGTCACTGCTGGCCGGATCTGCCATCGGTGTGCTTGGGTTTTTATTCCATGCACCCTTCATGCGGCTTTTAGGCAGTACGGACTCCATTCTGCCCTATGCCATCGAATACAGCACGTGGATTCTTATCGCGGCTCCCGCCATGGCCTCCAGCTGCGTGATGAATAACATTCTCCGCTATGAAGGCAAGGCATTCTTTGCCATGCTGGGACTTGCTTCCGGCGGCATTCTCAATATATTCGGGGATATGCTTCTGATCTTCGGGCTGGATCTGGGCGTGCGGGGCGCAGGTATCTCCACCGCCGTCTCCCAGTATATCAGCATGGCCATCCTCATCAGTCCGTTTCTCAGAAGGAAAGTGCAAAGCCGCATCCACATCCGCTATGTGACCCGCAGCTTTGCCGATATCAAAAATATCATTGCCACCGGTTTCCCGAGCCTCATGCGTCAGGGACTTAACAGCATTTCTGTGATGATCTTAAACCTGTGCTCCGCTCCGTATGGCGATGCAGCCATCGCGGCCATGAGCATTGTAACCCGCATCATCATGTTCCTGTTCTGCATTGCACTCGGTATCGGACAGGGCTTCCAGCCGGTCAGCGCCTTCAACTACGGTGCAAAAAAATACAGCCGCGTGCGGGAGGCCTTCTGGTTCAGCATCCAGAGCAGCCTGATCGTCATGAGCATTTCAGCACTGATCGGTATCGTATTCTCTGCTCCCATCGTGCGTATGTTCCGGGATGACCCGGCCGTTATCAGTATCGGCGTCACTGCTCTGCGCATCCAGTGCTTCGCCCTGTTCTGTATGCCCTTCTCCCTGTGTGGAAATATGATGTTCCAGAGTATCGGACAGAGCGGAAAAGCTACGTTTCTCTCCATGATCCGCAGCGGACTGGTCTTTATCCCGGTTCTGTGGATCCTCAGCCAGACAATAGGCCTTCTTGGCATCCAGATGTCCCAGACCATCGCCGACGCAGTTGCTGCCGCCATCACAATCCCTATGGTAGTAAAATTCTTCCGCGCAATGCCGGAAGATGCAGCAGACACACAATAAAAATATTGAGACGGAACCACTAAAAGGTCCGAAGTTCCGGAAACCGCGTACAGAAACGCAGAAACGGTGGAATTTTGCGCTTTGTTCACTGCGCCGCCTATTGTCAGACCTGCGACCCAAACTCGCACGCGCTGCGT
>NZ_DBFCCJ010000089.1:0-4160 GCF_048380235.1 Ventrimonas sp.
GTTTTTTTTTTGCAACCCCCTTTTTCTGTGGATTACACCCCCAAAAGCTCCACCTTTCACCCCCAAAAGCTCCACTTATCTTGCCAGAACATCTTTAAAATCATGGTGTTACAAGACCTAAAAAGGTTTTAAAAAAAAAGATCTAAAAATAAGATCTTAAAAACTTAACGGCGAGCCTGTGGATAACTTGGGGTGCTGAAAACAAAAAACCAATAAAAACAATGCGTTGCAATAAAGCAGAATTGCAAGTTTCGAATACACCCCCTCCAACCCTGTGGAAACCCAGTATTCATGCGGGTTCAGCGCATATCACCTGCCGAAAAACCGTGCGTATGTGCTCAACCTGGCGACTGATTCACTTCCGCTTCCTCGCCCACTCGCTCGCTAACGCTCGGTCGCTGGGGCTGCGGCGAGCGGACGATACAATCACTGTTCTGGCAGCGCCTCCAGCTCGTTAATCAGCGGCAGTATGCGCGTCACATCAGCCTGTCGTGTCACCTCTGCCTTCAGGAACTGGAGTAACCAGGCACGCAACTGCACCTCCTCCGGCTTTCTGACCTTTGCCAGCAATGCAGCACCCACAACAACCTTCTGCGCTGTGTCCAGGCTCCGGCTCTTCGCCTTCAGGCGCTGTAATCTCGCCTCAGCATCAGCAATCTTCTGTTCGAGCGTTCTGCTCATGATGTAACTCCGTGCGCGATGAAAAATCGCATTTTAGCGCGTCACTGGTAGTTTAAAAACTGAGCTGGCATAATGCACGGCAAATCACGAAGTGCGCACTTATACAATCTCCACTCCGTTTCGATTGTGTGCGCCCTGCGGGGCTGAAAGAAAACTACAAAAAGGCATTACGGCAGAAATGGCGATTTATCATCTCAGCATGAAAATTATCTCCAGAAGCAGCGGCTACAGCGCCGTAGCTTCCGCTGCCTATCGTTCCGGTTCACTGATGCTTGATGAGCGTACCGGACTGACTCACGACTACACCCGCAAAAGCGGTGTGGCTGAGGCTGTGATTCTGACCCCCGCCACCGCCCCTGCCTGGTGTACGAACCGTGCCGAACTCTGGAATGCCGTTGAGAAGGCCGAACGCCGGAAGAACTCACAACTTGCGCGGGAAATTGAACTCGCCATCCCCCACGAACTGCCGCAGGATGCCGCACGGGAAACCGTTCTCGCCTTTGTCAGAGAAAACTTTGTCAGTCAGGGCATGATTGCTGATGTGGCGTTCCATCACATGGATAAAACAAATCCCCATGCGCACATCATGCTGACCACGAGGGCTATCGGACCTGCTGGGTTCAGCGGAAAGGTCAGGGACTGGAACGACCGGACACATGCCGAGACGTGGCGGGCATCATGGGCTGACCATGCAAACAGGGCACTGGCGAACGCCGGTTATCAGGAAGAGATAGACCATCGTTCATACGAGCGACAGGGGCTTGAGAAAACGCCTGGTATTCACCTCGGAAAGTCTGCCTGTGCGATGGAAACACGCGGTATCGAAACAGAACGCGGCGAACAGAATCGTCTGATTAACAGGCTTAACCTGGAAATACAGATTTCCCGCACCGAACTCAGGAACGGAGGGCTGACAGAGCCTGCCCGCCGTGTGGCTGACCTTCTGAATATCGGGCTTCCTGACAACGCAACTTCGTACACACTACGTGACATTATCGAAGCGTTGCCGAAGGACAGTAACTCGGCATGGAAACTCACCAGTAATGCCATGTCGATGATGGCAGATATGCAGGCGACGCGCAGACGCTGGGAAGAGCTGAACACCGAACGAAAGGAAGCGATGAGCCATGCTGCCAGCCTGAAAAAATCATCGCCGTTTTCGTCCGGTTTTTCCCGTATTCCCCTGATGCAATGGGCGGCACCGGAATACCGTAGTGAGCAGGGAAAAATCCAGTCTCTGAGCCAGCAAATGGAAAAATTACGACAGCATTACCGGAAGGTGGAGAAACAGGACATTCCCGCGAGTCAGATGGCATTTGAAAAACAGTGGCAGCAGTGGGGGGAATCCGGCCTTGCAGCTCTCAGAGCCCAGTTGCTTAAACGTGAAGAGGAATTGCGCCGGAAGGAACAGGAAGATACTGAACGTAGTCGCGCGGAGCAGCTCAGGAAAAATGACAATGCCGTTATGGATTCAGGGGTGCTGAGAGCAGTCGTTACGGGGTATGGCGAGGCTCCCATGCCTGGTAACGGGGAAATGACCTGTTACCTTCTGCTTCACAACCGGAACGGAGAATATACGCTCTGGGGGAACGAGCTGGAGAAATACCGCACCAGAATCTTTGAGAGTGTTGATTTAATGCGTGACAGGAGTGGTTATATCTGTGACCGAAGCGAAATCGGCCAACGTCCGCCACTGCAACGTGTTTATTCCTCTGCAACCTTTGAGCAACTGCTGACGCAGGTTTGCCAGACATGGCCGCAACATACCCGCAATCTCCGCCAGCCGAAGACATGGCCGGAGTCTTTCTGTCTTGGAGAAGACCGCCAGCCAGCCATGCCATCACCAGCGGCAAGGAAGGTGGATTTTATGCAGGGACGTCTGCCACCGACGCTGATGCCGGTCATGAGTTCTGTCGACCGGGAAACCCGCCAGCTTCAGCTTTTGCTGGTCATGGGCGTGGATGACTCTCTGGGCGGTGTTATCCGGCTTAATGGTACGCTGTATCCCGCGTTTGCCGTTCCCTCAGCCGATAACAGGCATCTGGTCATCAGTGCGCTGACCGATAAGGGGTTACGGTATGCAGGGTATGGTGTTGCCGTAAATCACGATGCAGACAGCCACATATCACCTGCACCAGAACTGATGCAGTTTCATCTGAAAACCCGTGAGGCACCGCTTTTTGCTGCCGTCAACACACCAGAAAAACAGCCGGATCATCTGTTCCGCTCGCTGGGTTTTAATCGTACCTGGGAGGAATGGCAGCGCGAGGAAGATGCACGAACACACACCACCGAGAGGAGACATGATCGCGGTTGGTCACAGTGAATGTGAACAATATTTTGTTTTGTTTAACATCGTGTTATGTTCGTCGATGTTCATCGACAGGGATGAATGCAAGAAGCACACTCACATAACGCAAGCATAGTTTTGTTTTTCCGCCCCCAAAAATTGGGGGGTCTTTTTTCGCTGCATCAGAGCGTTTTTGACGCAATTTTTCACTTCAATAGTACCTTCGCACTACTAACACAAAAAAAACGCAGCAGGGAGCGTTTTAGGTGCCTTAAAATCGATTTTAGATCGTCATCTTGATCTGTTTGTCTTCCTTGAAGCGAAAATGCAGGGCTACAACCGTGCGCCCCTTTTTGATCGTCTCAACAGTTACAACCAGATCGCTTTTTTCGTTCAGTTCGGCGATGGCTGGCTTGATTATCATCTTATTCAAGTCTTTGAATTGTTGATATTTATCTTCAACGGCAAGCATGGTTCGGAAATCATCGATAGCTATCGTTCTGTCACCGGTGCTGCGGAACTGCTGGAGCAGCTCGTAAATGCGGATGCTGTAGGTGCTGGAAAGGCTGGAGACGTTCTTCACGACTACCCGCGTAAACTGCCCCTTGAGCTGTGTCAGATACGGCATGATGGCATCGGAGAAGGTGATATCTACTTTCGCCTCACCTTTGAAATACTGCGCCCGGTACTGCACCCAGCGGAACTCTTCTCGTTTTTCCTCGTTCTTGATGATTACTGACCTGTCCCAGAGGCGATCTATCGCTTCCTTGAGCCTAGCTTCAGCGTGCTGCCGTCCCATGTCAGGAAAGGCATCATGAAACTCTGCAGCCGTGATGGTCATGGTTTTTTGTTCATCCGGCGAAGGGGAATCTTCTCCGGATTTTAGGCGGCTGATACAGACCAGCAGGAAGCGCTGTTCCTGCAAAGTGAGCTTGTAGCTTGCCTCGATAAGGGCGTTTGATTTGTAAGCTATCAGATCTGACATTTCGCTTGCTCGTTGCTATTGGTGGCGTTTTTTTACTGTACGCCACTTATCATATGGGTGGAAGTTTTTTTTTTGCAACCCCCTTTTTCTGTGGATTACACCCCCAAAAGCTCCACCTTTCACCCCCAAAAGCTCCACTTATCTTGCCAGAACATCTTTAAAATCATGGTGTTACAAGACCTAAAAAGGTTTTAAAAAAAAAGA
>NZ_DBFCCJ010000090.1:0-2916 GCF_048380235.1 Ventrimonas sp.
CGCCGGTTCCTACCACGTCAACGCAGATGGCACCGACATCACCGGCGTTTCCTTCCCGGTCAAGGTGCTGACCCCGTGGGCGCTGAAGAATGCAAAGCAGGTCACCGATGCCGACAGCTACGACATTACCGTTACCCTGAAGGGCAAGGAATCCACCACCACCTACACCGGCGCAGATGCCTTGTTTGAGAACGAGAGCTACGCTTACTACAAGCTCAGTGAGACCCCTGCCTACTACATCACCGCATGGTATAACCTGCTGAGCGGCAAGTGGGAGTTTGGCAAGGTCCACGCCACCGAGACCACCGTAGAGGGCACCACTGTGGAGCTGAATACCAACGGTCACCGCGCCACCTACGAGATGAAAATCTCCGGTTTTGATCTGGACTATAAGACCAACAAGGTCTACGGCGTAGTTCTGACCACCGCCGATGGCAGTGAGTACGGCCTGCGTCATCTGGCCAACATCTGGCATGGTACCAAGCTGGGCCTCAATGCCGATGATCCTTACTTTGCATCCATCATCGGCAAGACGATCACTCAGATCACCTTCTACACCGCCGACGGCGTGTATGTCCTGCCGGTCAGCGTGGCTCTGTGAATACACGGGAAACTGCCTAATTTATTGTAAAATATAACACAAAAGGGCAAGGTCTCCTGCATGCAGGCGGCTTTGCCCTTTTTTTATTGCAGATGGAGCCCAATCGCAGAGTCAACAGTTTTTACGTCTGCAATACGGAATCAATATTGCCGGCATTACTCTGCGAATCACAAAAGGGTCCAGCCAACAATGTTTTGGCGATGCTGGCAGGCTCTACGCCCAATGCGTGAGCTGCCTCTGCCACGGTTGCCGAGGACTCGTTCAGCACAATGACATGGTCTCCCAGACCTTTTTCTTCCAGGTCTGCTTTTGCTTTTTCAAAGGACATTTTCCCACTTCCCCACTCTTATTCGGTGATGGCCCAGACCCGTGCGGGCAGACCAGTTGCACCTTCAATGCGGGGATAAGAAACGACGACCACCGCACCGGCAGGCTGAACTTTATCCAGATTTGCAAGCACCTCCACCTGCAGCTTGTCGTTGTCCAGAACATAGCGCTCGCAGGCAAGGTCTCCCTTTTCCTCCGCCACCGCAGAGGAATCGGTATCCAGCGTTTCGTGGCCGTTGGCGGCAGCCTGTGCCGCCCGTTCTTCGATGTTCATTTTACAGTCCTCTTTCTTTGATGAATCGTAGTTTATTCGATATGATCATAAAATTCCTGTAACACTGCTGCCAATTCCTCCGGAGCTTCTATGTTTGCTTCATGACCTGCTTTCAGAAGTTCACGGTAGCAGGAATCGCTCAAATAACCGGCAAGTTCCTTTGAGGCTTTTTTATTTGCGTTGTCCTTTTCCCCACAAACGATCAATACAGGACAAGACACCTTACATAACGAATCTCTGAAATCCAATTCTGCCATTGTACCGCACAAGCTGATCACATCTGCTTTTTTGAATCCAAATTGCTTGAACGTTGCATTTGGCATAAAGCGGAACAGCATATTCTGGAATTTCAATAATTTTTTAGGCATTTTGTATTGTGCCGCAATTAGCACAAACGCCTTTACTTTGTCCGGATGGTCTATCGCATAATTAAGTGCCAGAACAGCACCCAAGGAAAGCCCGCACAAGACGATTTCGTCATTTTCCTTGTTGCACTCTTCTGAGAATGCAGTATACAGATCCTTATAGGTGGCCGCTTTTCCTTCCAGCATCTCTGCCAAGCTCAAGCTGGCGCTGCTGTCCGAAACCGTCGTTTCTTTTATTACTCTGTCCCAACTGTCTGGCTTTTGTCCTAATCCATGCAAGTATAAATACTTCATCTGTTTTTCACCATCGTCGGTTTTCCTTTTTTCTTCATACGTCCTGCTGCTTTTCCAGCGCTTCAAAGTGATACCGGGGCTTTCCCCTGCTCTTTTTGCCGTACTCGATGGCCTCTTTGGGGCAATAGCAGATGCACGCCATGCAGTGGGTGCAGTTTTTGCCCCAGACCGGTTTGCCGTTTTCCAGACGGATGTTGTTCAGGGGGCACAACTCCACGCACTTACCGCAGCCGATGCAGGCGTCCGTTGCCCGGAAGGCATCCGCTTTTACAAAAAAGCGATAGAACACCGGGTTCACTGGGCCGCTCATAAGGCGGTCGTAGAGGTTCTCTCTCGGCGGGGGAAATTCCCGCCCGGCTCTGAGCCGGGTCAGCACCTTCTGAAGCGCAGGCTCTGCCTGCTCCACGATGCTCCGTGCCTGCTCCTTTCGGGGTGCATTGAACATGGCAATGTAGTTTTCCGGCATGATGATCTGGGCTGTGCCCATATACTGCAGCTGCTTTTGCGCTGCAAGCTGCCGGTTATAGCCTGCCGCATTGCCAATTTCGCTGCCACAATCCATCACAAACCAGATGCACTCTGCCCCGGTCAGTGCGGTCTTGCCCAGCCACTCGGACACCACCCGGGGGATACGCCATGCGTAGGTAGGCGTTACCAGCACCACATCCCGGCCAGTCTGCACCGGGGCAGTATCCCCTGCCTTGATGCAGGCGTTCAGGTCGAAAAGCGGCATCTCCAGCCCTTCGGCAATGCGCCGCGCCAGATACCGGCTGTTGCCGGTTCCCGTAAAATAAAGTACCATGGCTGCTCCCTCGTTTTTTGTGTGGTTTTCGGTTGCCTGTCCGCCCGGCAAACTGGAACTTGTCGGGGCGAGGCCCCTCCATCTTTCTGCCGCAAGACCGTTCGGTCGCTTGAAAGCCCCACTGGGGCTTTCATTGTTCCGCTTCGCTCCACAAACGCGAATTGTTTACTTCTTCGTCTTAGGCGCAATAAGCAACATGACTGTCACAAGAATATATAAACCATACAGTAACCAAGTAATGGTATTGTTCCAA